>DMMB01000015.1:0-8119 GCA_003453215.1 Oscillospiraceae bacterium
GCATAGTCTTGCCCATATTGGGCGGCCCGGGCCGGTGTCAGTCCCTCGGCCAGCCGCAGGGCCAGCATCAGCGCTTCCTCCCAGTCCCCGCCGGGGCCGTCGTCCAGCGGCAGTTTCCATATCTCTTTTGCCGCCATAAATTCCGTCATCGCCTCGGCAAAGCGGAACCGCCGCCCGCCATAGTAACTGGCCGCCCCCGGCCCTATGCCCAGGTATTCGCCCAGCTGCCAATACACCGTATTGTGCCGGCTTTCGTAGCCTGGCTGCGCCGCGTTGCTGATTTCATAATGCCGCCAGCCGGCCTTTTCCAAGGTGTGATAATAGGCCAGATAGCAGTCCGCCGCGGTATCTTCATCGGGGCAGCGGGCCGCCATGCCGCAGCGGGCAAAGGGCGTTCCTTCTTCGATTTTCAGCAGATAGGAGGATAGATGCGGCACCCCCAGCGAAAGGCCATATTCCGCCAGCCGCGCCGCTTTTTCAGGGGTCTGTCCTGGCGTTGCCAGCATAAAGTCCACCGAAATATTCTCAAAACCCGCGGCTTTTGCCATTGCCACCGCCGCTTCGCACTCCGCTGCGGTATGGCGGCGGCCCAGCAGCTGCAGCATCTCATCCTCGCAGTCCTGCAGCCCAAAGGAAATCCGGTTAAAGCCCGCGCCCCTCAGCGCTTCCAGCAGGGATCGCGTCACCGTTCCGGGGTTCGCCTCTGTTGTTATTTCGGCATTATCAGCCACCGGCCACCGGCGGCGTACCGCCTCCAGCACCGTTTTCAGTCCGGCGCCCAGCAGCGTTGGGGTTCCGCCGCCAAAGTAGATGGTCTGGATCTCATGCCCCGCCAAAGGTGCGGTTCCCACCGCTCGCACCAGCGCTGCGGTGTACGGCTCCCGCAGGGCCAGGTCACACCCGCTGTAAAAGCTGCAATATCCGCACCGGCTCCGGCAAAACGGCACATGGAAATACAAACTCACCGGCCGCATGGGTTTCCCCCCTCTCTTTTCTTTCATTCTACCACACTGCCTCCCAAAAGACCACTGCCTCCTTTCTTGTTTTTTCCGTTTTGCCATGCTATAATAAATTGTTAAAACTGTATTACCCGGAGGAACGCTATGAGTTATCAGGATCATATCCGCAATTTCTGCATCATCGCCCATATCGATCATGGCAAGAGCACCCTGGCCGATCGCATATTGGAATCCACCGAAGCGGTGGCCAAGCGGGATATGGAAGATCAGATTTTGGATAATATGGATCTGGAACGGGAACGCGGCATTACCATCAAGGCCCGCGCCGTCTCGCTGGATTACAAAGCCGATAATGGCGAAATTTATCACTTCAATCTCATCGATACCCCCGGCCATGTCGATTTCCACTATGAGGTCAGCCGGTCGCTGGCGGCCTGCGAGGGTGCCATTCTTGTGGTCGATTCCTCCCAGGGCATTGAAGCGCAAACGCTGGCCAACTGCTATCTGGCAGTGGATCACGGCCTGGAAATCCTCCCCGTTGTCAATAAAATCGATCTCCCTGCCGCCGATCCCGAGCGGGTCTGCCACGAAATCGAAGATGTCATCGGCATCCCCGCCATGGATGCCCCCCGCATCTCGGCCAAAAACGGCATCAATATCCACGAGGTGCTGGAACGCATTGTCACCGATATCCCTGCGCCGAAGGGCGATCCCGAAGCCCCGCTGCAGGCCCTTATCTTCGATAGCGTCTACGATAGCTACCGGGGCGTCATCGTCTATCTCCGCGTGATGCAGGGTACCCTGCGCACCGGCATGGCCGTCCGGCTCATGAGCACCGGCGCCCAGTTCAATGTGGTGGAATGCGGCGTTATGGGGGCCACCAGTCTCGTCCCTCGCGATCAAATTTCCGCCGGCGAAGTCGGCTACTTTACCGCCAGCATCAAGACCGTTGCCGATACCCGGGTGGGCGATACCGTTACCGGGGTTGAAAATCCGGCGCCCCAGCCGCTGCCCGGCTACCGCAGCGTCAATCCCATGGTATTCTGCGGCATTTACCCGGCGGATGGCGCCAAATATCCCGATCTGCGGGAAGCATTGGAAAAACTTCAGCTCAATGATGCCGCCCTTTCTTACGAACCGGAAACTTCGGCGGCACTGGGCTTCGGCTTCCGCTGCGGCTTCCTCGGCCTTCTGCACATGGAGATCATTCAGGAGCGCCTGGAACGGGAATTCAATCTCGATCTTATCACCACCGCTCCCAGCGTTATTTATCACCTGACCCTCACCGATGGCACCAAGGTCGCCATCGATAACCCCACCAATTATCCCGATCCTTCCACCATTGCGGAAGCGGAAGAGCCGTATGTTAAGGCCAGCATATTCACCCCACCCGAATATATTGGCGCTTTGATGGATCTTTGCCAGCAGCGCCGCGGCATTTATAAGGATACCAAATACCTCGATCCCACCCGTGTGGAGCTGCACTACGATCTCCCCCTGGCCGAGATTATCTACGATTTCTTCGATGCTCTCAAGAGCCGCAGCCGCGGTTACGCCAGTCTGGATTACGAACTGGCGGATTACCGCCCCAGCCGTCTGGTCAAACTGGATATCCTCCTCAATGGTGAAATGGTAGATGCCCTCAGCTTCATCGTCTTTGCCGATAATGCCTATCCCCGCGCCCGCCGTCTGGCGGAAAAGCTCAAGGAGCACATTCCGCGGCAGCTTTTCGAAATTCCCATTCAGGCAGCGGTCGGCGGCAAAGTCATCGCGCGCGAAACGGTAAAAGCCATGCGCAAAGATGTTCTGGCCAAGTGCTACGGCGGCGATATCACCCGCAAAAAGAAGCTGCTGGAAAAGCAGAAGGAAGGCAAAAAGCGGATGCGCCAGCTGGGCAGCGTGGAGGTTCCGCAGGAAGCGTTCATGGCCGTCCTCAAATTGGATGAATAAAATTCCATTTTTCCCGCTCCGGGGGTGCTCGGGGCGGGGAATTTTTTGTTTAGCCTTATTGGACAAAAGCCCCCGGCCTTTTTAGGGCGCCCAAATTCTTCTTTTATAAAATATCCACAATATCAATCCTTTTATTTCCTTTATCCGCCTTATTCATCCATAATTGGCTTTGTTACCCTTTTCACAGCGCTAAAAAATTAGTACATTTTTTGTACATATGTGACGATTTTCGTTAACAGAGTGCAAATATTGTTGCTTTTTTGCTAACGAGGTGGTGTGCTTTAGCCAGTAAAGAGAAACGCGCCGCTGGCGCACTGATAGAGTATCGTGTGAACCTCGGGTTCGCCGCCGATTACAATGTCTAATATTCAGGAACGAGCAGAGAGTATAGATCCTATTACAGGGATGGAAGTCCCGTAATATGTTTATGCTCTCTTTTTGTTTTGCCTTCTCGGTTCGGCCGGCCGGGTGGGCAGTGCCCCAAAGTGTCCCACAAAAAAGCAATAGACAA
This sequence comes from Oscillospiraceae bacterium, assembly GCA_003453215.1. Classification (GTDB taxonomy): domain Bacteria; phylum Bacillota; class Clostridia; order Oscillospirales; family Ruminococcaceae; genus Angelakisella. The sequence goes on from DMMB01000015.1 coordinate 3,421, forward strand.
TGTGTTAATCACAGGAGGTTGTTTGAATGGATTATTTAAAGATCGCCAATAGCTGGCCGGTATGGCTGTGCGCAGGTGCCTGCGTTGCTATTATCGTTGTCCAGTCTGTCGCTTTCGCTAAGCTGTGCTACAAGAATGCCCCGCTGGTAGGTCTTACTAAGGAAGACTGCTCCAAGAGCTTTAAGTGCGGTATGGTTACCGCCATTGGCCCGTCCCTGTCCTGCTTCATCGGTGCCATCAGCATGATCACCGTTGTCGGCGGCCCTCTGGCCTGGATGCGCCTTTCCATGATCGGCGCGGCGCCCACCGAGCTGACCGCCGCTACCACCGGTGCCGCTGCCTACGGCGTGGAGCTGGGCGGCGCCGGCTATGATATCTACGCTATGGCCAATTCCTGGCTCACCATGGCCCTCAATGGCTGCGGCTGGCTGCTGGTCGTTGTGCTGCTCACTCCCCGCATGGAAAGCCTCCGTCAAAAGGTCGGCGGCGGCGATGAAGTCTGGCTGGGCCTTATCACCTGCTCCGCTTCCATTGGTCTGTTCGGCTACATGGCTTCTCAGTACTACAATAAGATCGTTGTCGATCCCGCTCAGGCTTGGTCCTGCATCGCCGGCACCGTTGTCATGGTCGCCTGCGTCAAGTTCAGCAAGAAGATGCCCTGGCTCAAGGAATACGGCCTTGGCATTGCCATCGTAATAGGCATTGTCGTCGGCGCCCTTGTGCGGTAATCGAAAAGGAGGAACGAAATAATGGATCAGTACGCAAAGAGTTTTACCAAACCGTCCATTCGCATCGGTACCATTACCGTGCTTCTGGCCATGCTTGGCAGCTTCTTCCCCAATATCTACCTTTACCTGGCTCACGGCGTTTGGCCGGATGCCTCCCATATGTTCTCTGCCTGGGGCAGCGTTGCCATGGCGTTCGGCGCCTTCTACCTGGTGGAGCCCATCTCCTACTTCCCGGTATTCGGGCCCACCGGCACCTACATCGGCATCCTCTCCGGCAATATCTCTCAGATCCGTCTGCCCGCGGCTTCCACCGCGCAGGATGTTCTGGGTGTCGAGCCCTCCTCCCATAAGGGCGAGGTCGTTGGTATCCTGGCCATCTGCGGCTCGGTCGTTACCAATATCCTGTTCCTCACCGTTGCCGTTGTCGCCGGCTCCACCCTGCTCGCCTTCCTGCCGGAGTCCGTCACCTTCGCCATGGCAAACTACATTCTGCCCTCTCTGTTTGGTGCCTGCTTCGCCTCCATGGCTGTTAAAAAGCTCAAGATCGCCCTGTACGCGCTGCCCATGGCCATCATCCTGCGCCTGCTTGGTGTTCCGGCCTGGATCACCATCGTTTGCTGCATCTTCGGCACCATTCTCATCACCTACTTCCTCTACAAGAAGAAACTGATCAAATAACTTTCGCTGGTTAATTTTATAAATTGACAAGCCATTATCCCGCATTTTACTCTGAAAAGAGGTAATCTATCATGACTATGAAAGAAAGACTGCGTTCCCGCGTTGCGGAACTGACCTCCATCATCGGCGTTTCCGGCCATGAATGGGATGTTGCCAAGTACATCTTCGATGCCATCAAGGACGATGTTGATACCATCGAGCAGCTGCCCAACGGCATCATCGTCGCCACCAAGAAGGGCGCCCATCCCGGCCCCCGTGTTATGGTTTCCGCCCATATGGATGAAGTCGGCTACGAAGTGAAGTCCATCAGCCCCCAGGGCTACCTGTACTTCGATCAGATCGGCGGCGCCACCATCGCCTGCCTGCCCGGCCGCCGCGTGCTGGTCAAGGGTGAAAAGGGCGTCGTGAAGGGCGTTGTCGGCATTCGTGCTGGCCACCTGCTCACCCCCGAGCAGATCGCCAAGGCTCAGACCGTCACCCAGAGCTATGTTGATATCTGCGTTGGCAGCCGTGAGGAAGCCGAGGCCCTCGGCATCCATGCCGGCGCCCAGATCGTCCCTGATTCCCCCCTGGAGTCCATTGGCCCCGATGGCGATTACATCTGCACCCGCGCCGCTGACTGCCGCGCCCTCTGCGCTGTTATCATCGAGACCCTGAAGGAACTCAAGGCCGAGGATATCCACGGCGAAGTTGTTGCTGCCTTCAATATCATCGAAGAGACCACCGTCAAGGGCATTGCCGCCGCGACCAATAAGTACCCCTGCGAGTACGGCCTGTTCCTGGATACCATCCCCTGCGGCGATGTTCCCGATGTCGATTTCGGCAAGGAGCTGCCCGTTGCCCTCAAGAAGGGCCCCGTCCTGCTGCACAGCCAGCTGTTCATGGGTCTGGGCCTGCGCGCCGGCAGCCATCCCAAGCTCGTTGAGGCAGTCCGCAATGCGGCCGAAAAGACCGGTGCCAATCACCAGGAATTCGCCTTTAACGGTGCCGGTTATGTCACCGATGCCGTAGGCGCTGTTCTTACCGGCATGGCTGTTGTCTCCCTGGCGCTGCCCCGCCGTTATTCCCACTCTCCCGTGGAGCTGTTCCACATGAACGATATCTGCGATACCCAGAAGACAGTGGAAGAGTTCCTGAAGAATGAGGTAGACCTCGAACTGCTCAAGAAATAATAGCTTCTTGCGCACTATGCACAGAGTATAAAATTGCACACCCAAGGTAAAGTAAAACCGAACGGTCCCGGGGGAGCTTATGCTCTCCCGGGTCATGGCGGATAGCAGAGAATAGAGGATAGAGATAGCATGAACTACGAGAATTACATCTACCAGCAGCCCATCGATCCCACACGGCAGGCCATCCTGCTTGCCATGACCCAAAGCATGGAGCAAGAGAAAGAAATGATCCGGGAGCTGCAAGGCATGGGCGTCAAATGCGTCGCCACCATGGCGTCTGGATTCAATTTCGACATTAGCCCCAAGCTGGTCAACAATTTGGTGGGTGCTTGCCTCAATGCGAACATCATTGAGAAGAAAAAAGCCCACATCCACCCGGTGGTGCACGCCCTGCATGAGGCCATGGATGCCGCCCGTGTCACCCGGGAAATCTCGCAGAACTGTCGTCTCAAGGTTAGTGTTGTTAGATACGAGGACCAGATCTCTATCAGCATCTACGGTGATATTGCCATTCATGAGCTTTCCGCCCACAAAACCGTCGGCGTCGGCTTCCAGATTCTTGGAGAGTAAAATCCTTAAAAATCTGGAGATCTTTTGCATGAAAAAAAGTTTGCTTCTTTGTATCATTGCCGCTGCTGGCTTTGGCATTGCTCCCACCGTTCTGCAGTTGGCCATTCAGGCCGGCGTTTCGCAGGTCACCTGCGTTCTGTTCAATAATGTTCTGATGATGCTGGTCTGCCTTGTGATGTGTCTGGCCGGCCATCACAGTCTGCGCATCCCCGGCAAAAAGGTGATTCCTTTACTGCTGATGGGCGCTTGCGGCATGGGCTTTACTGTTTTTCTGCTCACCCTCAGCTATCAGTACATCGCGGTCGGTACCGCTACGGTTATCCAGTTCCTGTATCCCGCTATTGTTACGGTAGCCTGTGCTATCTTTATGCACCGTCATCTGGGCAAATCGGCCTATCTTGCCATTGTGCTTTCCATTGCGGTCCTTTTGTTCATTTCGGTCATCGGCACCGGAGAGACCAGCTTCCAGCCTACTGGTATGCTGCTCGCCTTGGCTGCTGCCTTTACCTATTCGTTCTACATCTTTGGCAACGAGTACTACGAGATCGGCGAGCTGCCCGTATGGAGCGCTGTATTCTACATGGCTACCTCCGCAGCGGTTGTCTTTGCCATCATTAATATTGTAAGCGGCCAGTTTACACTGCCGCCTACCGGTGCAGCGGCGGGCTTTATGGTTGGCGCTGCAGCCATTTCCTGCCTCAGCTTCTTGCTGCTCAATATCGGCATCGCCGGTGTGGGCGCAGCGCAGGCTTCCTTTGCCACCCTCATCGAACCGATTGCGGCCGTTATCTGCGGCGTTATCGTGCTGAATGAAAAAGTGACACTCTTTACCATTATTGGTATTGTGCTTATCCTGCTGTCGGTTTGGGTCAATTCCATGCCGTCCAAGGAAAAAGCCTGATTACTCTATTACCCCCAGAAAGTGAGGGACCGCCATGGGACCGCAAAATGAACAAAAGCTGCATCCGCTGCTCCTGCCCATCTGTGTGCTGGTGTGCGGCGGCGCCATGATCGGCGTCTTCCGCCTGCTTGGCAAGCTGGATAATTCCGTTCTGTATGGAACGGCTCTGGGCTGCGGCGCCTGTATTCTCAATCTACTCCTGCTGCGCTTTGCCATGAACCGCGCGGCGGCAGCAACTTCCCCGGAAGCAGCCCAGCAAATCGCCAAAGCCAGCGTTCCGCCGCGGCTGCTGCTGATCTGTGTTACCTTTTACCTCGGTTTCACTCTGCCCGTATTTAATCCCATTGCTGTGGTGGTTCCGTTTATCTTCCCGCGCCTTTCCGCCCTGCTGCTGCAGGGGGTGGCGCCGTCCTTCCGCTTCCTGCGCAATAAGGCCGCTGATGTAAAGCAGGCCTTCGAAGACGAGGATCTTTAAAGAAGGACCCCGCAAAAGCCATATCCTATCTCTCTTTCCCCCCCGATATGTCGGTTCCCGGCAGTATCGGGGGCTTTTGCATTATTTGGCCCCTTTCCCCAGCCGGGGGTTTGCAGGGGCGCAGCCCTCGGCCGCGAAGCGGCCGGCAAGGACTTCGTCCTTGCTCGCCGAACCT
>DMMB01000015.1:8347-9273 GCA_003453215.1 Oscillospiraceae bacterium
CCGGGGCTGCACCCCGTCCCACCTCGTTTTTCTTTGCAAATTCCGCGGTTCCTTTTCATTGACTGCCTGCCTTTGGTGTGGTAAAATACTAAGATAGAAAATAGGCGTAGTGTGCCCATCTTTTTACCACTTTAGGAAAGGTCAGGATATTTGCCATGATACGCAGTATGACCGGTTATGGCCGGGATCAGCAGCTCCTTCACGGCCGCAGCATCACAGTCGAAATCCGTTCCGTCAATCATCGCTATTTCGAATTTTCCTGCCGGGCGCCCCGCGGCTGCGCCTTTTTGGAAGACCGGCTGAAGCGTGCGCTGCAGAGCGCCATTTCCCGCGGCAAGGTGGAGGTTGCCCTTACCCTGCAAACGGTAGAGAGCCGCAATACCTCCGTCGCAGTGGATCATGCCCTGGCCGGCCAGTATATTACCGCCCTGCGGGCCCTGGGCGAAGAATATTCTTTGCCCGATGATCTCACCCTTTCCACCATCTGCCGCCTGCCGGATATTTTTACCCTGTGCCGCGGCGAAGAAGATGAAGAGGAGCTGGCCGCCGATGTGCTGCTGGTGCTGCAAAATGCGCTAAAGCAATTTGTAGCGATGCGGGAAACCGAAGGCGAGCGGCTCAAAGCCGATGTCCTTTCCCGGCTGGTCGCCATGGAAGAACACCTTACCTTTGTGGAAGAGCGCTCTCCCCAAACCATAGCGGAATACCGCGCCCGTCTTACGGCTAAACTGACGGAACTGCTGAACGGCGCGGTCCCCGATGAAAACCGCATCCTTACCGAAGCGGCCATTGTGGCCGACCGCCTGGCAGTGGATGAAGAAACGGTGCGGCTGCGCAGCCATTTTGCCCAGCTTCGCAAAATATTGGAATCCACCGAGCCGGTGGGCCGCAAACTGGATTTTCTGGTGCAGGAAATGAACCGCGAA
>DMMB01000015.1:9487-14368 GCA_003453215.1 Oscillospiraceae bacterium
ACCATCGGCTCCAAGTGTCAGGATCTGGATATCACACGCATCGTGGTGGATATGAAAGCGGAGATCGAAAAGATCCGCGAGCAGATCCAGAACATCGAATAAAGCGAAAGGTTGTGTCAAGCATGAAACTTATCAATATCGGCTTTGGCAATATGGTTTCGGCCAATCGCCTTATCGCCATTGTCAGCCCGGAATCGGCCCCCATCAAGCGGATTATTCAGGATTCCCGCGACCGCGGCACCCTCATTGATGCCACCTACGGCCGCCGGACCCGCGCTGTTCTTATCACCGATAGCGACCATGTCATCCTTTCGGCCGTTCAGCCGGAAACAGTGGCCAACCGTGTGGTGGATTATGAGGATGAGGAAGAAATGGAGGGTCAGGCATGATTGGCAGCTATACCGCTCCCAAGGAGCATGGAATTCTGGTGGTCTTTTCGGGACCCTCCGGTGCCGGCAAGGGTACCATCCTCAAGCGATATTTTGAAGATGACCCGCCTGCGGTGCTTTCCGTTTCCGCCACCACCCGCGCCCCCCGCCCCGGTGAAATCGATGGGGTGCATTATCACTTCATTTCCCGGGAAGAATTTGAGCAGCTTATCGCCAATGACGGCGTGCTGGAATATAACGTTTACAATGGCAACTATTATGGTTCGCCCCGCGGCCCCATCGAAGAGGAACTGAAAAAGGGCCACGATGTTATTCTGGAAATTGAAACCAACGGCGCCGGCCATATCCGCCGGATGTTCCCCAGTGCTCTTTCCATTTTTGTGGTGCCGCCTTCCTTTGAGGAACTGAAAAAGCGTCTCATCGGCCGCGGAACCGAATCCCCCGAAGAGATCCAGGCGCGGCTGGAAAAAGGCCGGGCCGAGATTGAAATGGCGTTGGATTACGATTACATCGTGGTCAATGATGAAGTGGAAACCGCGGCCCGCCGCTTGGCGGAAATTATCCGCTCTGCCCGTTGGAGCAAGAAATTCAATCAATCATTTATACAAGAGGTGCTGAACAATGCTTAGACCCGCTATGACCCAGATTTTAAAACCCGGCGAAAGCTATTACAAATTTGTGGTGGCCGTTGCCAAAAAAGCCCGCGAAATTGCTGCTGAAGCAGAAGAAAACCACATTGCCCTGGAGGAAAAGCCCGTATCCCTGGCTTTGGATCTCTTTGCCACCGGTGCGGAGCGCCTTTCCGATTTCGATTGCTCCATGACCGAGCGCAAATAATCCCGGTTCTTCTCCCCCTGCAAAGCCGCTTTGCAGGGGCGGCTTTCTTTTTCCAGCCGGCAGGGATGTTCCTTGGCGTATCGTAATCCCGCATCGGCTTACCGCAGCCCGTAGCCTTTTGTGCAAAGAAAGGCAGCAAAAGAAACAAGCCGGGTGGACTGTCGGCAGAAACAAGAACCGGGTTTCATTTCGCCTAACGGCGTCGCAAAGCCTTATAAAAGGTTATAATTTGTACGCCTACCCGGCGAGGGCCTACTTTTACTTGTGTAAAAGTAGGCAAAACACCCTTGGGGCTGCGCCCAAAGACCCCGACGCACCGGAACGCCCGCTCGGAACGGGCTGCGCCGTCCCGAAGCGTGGGCTAAACGGTGCTTATAAGGTGCCGCAGGCGCATTTTTATCGCCCCCGCGCTGGAGCGCGGAAGGGCGAACCACCACCCCTCTCCCCTCCTCTGAGGAGGGGAACCATGGGGCAAGCGGGCAAATACTTTGCGGCTTGCGCCACCGCTTTCTCGGAGAAATCATCGCCCGCACCCTCTCACCGCGACCGGCGTTTCTTCCCAATAAAGCCCAGTATTTGTGCAAATTTCACCCATATCCCACCAGCATTGTAAACTTTCTCTTAAATAATGTGTGATATGTACCAAATCACTGCAAAAAAGGGGCGTTTGGCCCGTATTAGTGAGAGAACTTTTTGACAAAAAGGAGGTAGGCGGTTTGCCCCCTGTTGCCCGTGTAGCGGTGGAAAAAACCACCTGCCGTTTCGATAAATTGTTTGATTATGCCATTCCAGAAGGGGTGTCGCTGATGCCCGGCGTTCGGGTGTTGGTGCCCTTTGGCCGGGGCGGCCGCCGGGTGGGTCTGGTGGTGGAAATAGCCGCCGAGCCAGAAAATCCTGCCGGCCTCAAGCCCATTGCTGCGGTGCTGGAGGAAGAACCGGTCCTCACCGAAGAGGGGCTGTTCCTGCTGCGCTGGCTGCGGGATAACACCTTCTGCACCTGGTTTGATGCCCTTTCGGTGCTCATCCCGGCCGGCTATGGCCTGCGGGGCCTTACGGGGTGGTCGCTGGTACGGGGCATCCCGCAGCCGGAAGACCTTTCCTTGGTCGGACAGCAAATTCTTGCGGTGCTGCGGCCTCGCCGCAAACCGCTGCCTGCCGCCGAATTGGCCGAAACACTGGGGCTGGCCCTTTCGGCTTTGCCGCTGGAACAGCTGGAAAAACGCGGCCTTTTGCAGCAGGAAGAAGTGGTGGAACGCCGGGTAGGCGATAAAACCCTGCAAATGGTGCGGCTGACCGAAATGGAGCCGGAAAAGCTGACGCCCAAGCAACGGAAGGTCTATGAGCTGTTGGCCCAGGTGGGCTGCGGCAGCATCCGGGAAATTTGCTACTTTGCGGGGGTAACCCGCGGCGTGGTGGAAAAGCTGGTACAGCAGGGCGTGGCCGAAACCTACGAGCAGGAAGTTCTGCGCACCCCGCTGAACAGCGAAACAGTGCCGCCGGAACCACCCCCATGCCTGACCGAAGAACAGGCTGCTGCGGTGGAAACCCTGTGGCAGGGCTACCGGGAGGGCGGTCGGACCGGCCTGTTGTACGGCGTGACCGGCAGCGGAAAAACGGCGGTTTACCTTACCCTGGCACACCGGGTGCTGGCCGAGGGCCGGCGCTGCATTGTGCTGGTGCCGGAAATTTCCCTGACCCCACAGACCATTCGACGTTTTTTGGCCGCCTTTGGCCGCCGGGTGGCGGTCATTCACAGCGCCCTTTCCCTCAGCGAGCGGCTGGATGAATACAAACGGATCCGCCGCGGCGAGGTGGATGTGGTGGTGGGTACCCGTTCCGCCGTTTTTGCTCCGGTGGAACAGCTGGGGCTCATCATCGTGGATGAAGAACAGGAGCACACCTACCGCAGCGAGCAATCCCCCCGCTACGATGCCGGAGAAATTGCCCGGCTGCGGGCCAGACGGCAGGGCGGACTGTGTGTGCTGGCCTCTGCAACCCCCAGCATAGAAACGGCCTACCGGGCCGAAAAAGGGGAGTACCTGCTGGCCAAGCTGACCCAGCGCTATGGCGGCGCCCCGCTGCCGGATGTCACCATTTTGGATTTGCGGGAGCGGCCGATGGCGGCCGAGGCCCTGAGCGAAGAGTTGTGTGAAGAGCTGCTGCAGAACCTGAACCGCAAGGAACAGAGCATCCTTTTTGTGAACCGGCGGGGCTATTCCGCCACGGCCACCTGCATGAGCTGCCACCAGCCGCTGGAGTGCCCTCACTGTTCCATCAGCCTTAAATTCCATGCCGCCAATGGCCGGCTGATGTGCCATTACTGCGGGTACAGCACCGAAGTGCCGAAAGTCTGCCCCCACTGCGGCAGCCGCCTGATGCGGTATTCCGGGGTAGGAACCCAAAAGGTGGAGGAAGCGCTGAAAGTGCGCTTTCCACAAGCCAGAATTCTCCGCATGGACCAGGATACCACCATGCGAAAAGACAGCCACCAAAAACTCCTTTCGTCCTTTGGCCGGGGAGATTATGATATTCTCATCGGGACGCAGATGGTGACCAAAGGACTGGATTTCCCCAAAGTGACTTTGGTGGGCGTTTTAACCCCCGACCAAATGCTGTATGCCGATGATTTCCGCAGCTACGAGCGGACCTTCAGCCTAATTACCCAGGTGGTGGGACGGGGCGGCCGCCGAGAGCTGCCGGGTCGGGCCTTTTTGCAGACCTATCAGCCCGACCACCCGGTGCTGACTGCCGCTGCCCGGCAGGATTACCCGGCTTTTTACAAAACCGAAGTGGAAACCCGCCGACTGCTGCTGTATCCGCCGTTCTGCCGGCTGTACTGCCTGGGCTTCTGGGGAGAGAAGGAAGCCGAGGTAAAAGCGGCCGGACAGGCGGTACTTTCCCTGCTGGAACGGCTGCTGCCGACGGAATACAAGGAGCTGCCGGTGCGGCTGTTGGGTCTGGCGCCGGCCGGAGTGCTGCGGGTAGCGGGGCGTTACCGCTACAAGCTGCTCATCAAGGGAAAGAACAGCCCCCGAATGCGGGAGCTGCTGTGGCGGCTTTACACCGAACCGGAACTGACGGTTCCACTGCGGAACGTGGCCCTGACCATCGACCCGAATTATGATTCGAACTTGTGATCTCCCATCATGCAAAGTTTTCGGTCAAGCCTTTTTCAAAAGGCTTGCAGTTTCCAAAGACCGCGTCTTTGGTCGCCCGTCGCAACGGGCGAAATACTTTTTCTATTGAACATCAAAATCATCGATAGATGGTTTTGATGAAAGAAATTTGCAGGGAATACCCCCTTAATTGCCGGAGGGCGCTCCGAAAGGGACTGAATTAGCAAAATGATCCAGTGGATCGTTTTGCTAAGAGGGGGAACCCTGCAAGAGAGGGTTCCCCCTGACCCACGGCTGTTATGGGCTACCCTTTCACCGAGCGGGTGAAAAAGACTTGCTTATGGTCTGTTATGGCAATGGCTTGTCGCCTGACGGCGTCGCAAAATTTTTAATTAAGGGCTTAATTTGTACGGCTCGCCGCCGGGGCGTTTCTTTTTCTCCTGAAAAAGAAACCAAAACAGGGCAAAGCGGAACCGTACTTTCCCCTTTGCAAACCCCATTGACGCTTGGCTGCGCTGGATACGAATATTGATTTTCTG
>DMMB01000098.1:0-6919 GCA_003453215.1 Oscillospiraceae bacterium
GCTGCGCCCGCGGCGGCGATTCTGCGCATCGCCGGGCCTGCGGCCCTTCCCCCTCCGCAAGGTTCCCCCGGAACAGAATTTTCTTTCTCCGCCCGTCCATCGCGCAAAAAACCCCTCCCTGCCGGGAGAGGCTTTGGCTTATTCTGCAGGGTTTAGCCCCATACGTTGGGCTGCTGGTGGTTGGGGTTATAAGTGACAGTTACCGGGCCCATCTCTTCGCCCGGGCGCAGCAGGCGCGCCATAACCACAAACCGCTGGTTATCGGTATTGCCGTAAAAGCGGGTGCAGGTGGAAAGGGTCAGCAGCTTATCGCTGGAATTGACATCCACATTAAAGATGTGACGGGAACGGCTCTGGGCGCCGCTGATGACGCTGCTGATGTTGCCCTCGGCATTGATGTACCAGTCGGTCCCTTCGGTGTAGAAGCAGGCAAAAATCACAAATGCCATTTCCTCGCTGGGGGTGGAATAATAAATGTAGGGATACTGCTCCGCCCAGCTGGTATAGTGGTAGCTCAGCAGCGATTCAAACATCTGCTGGCCGGCATAGTAAGTGGAGGGGGCAGCATTCCAGCGGCAGTTCTTCCAGTTATGGCCATAAATCACATTGTTGCTGGAAAGGCTGTCGCCGGTGCCGAACTGGGTGGCCGTCTGGGTCCACAGTACGCCATAGTAGCTCTCGCCGCGGTCCAGCCCGCGGTGCAGATAGTAATGATCCTCACTGGCATTCTGCAGCACCGGGTAATTAATATTGGTGCCGGGAATTTTAAGCCAGGCCTTTACATCGCCGTTGAGCGACTGGTAATAGCTCAGGTTGGAAGCACCGGTATTGCCGGTATAAACGCTGGCTTTAAAGTTGCCGCCGGTCTTTGTGGCAGAAAGCGCCCGGCCGCCGCTGCTTACCTTGCCGCCGGTCGCGGGCAGTTCGGTGCTGTCGCTGGTGGAGGTATTGGTGCTCTGGGCATTTTTCCGGTCCTGCTCCGCCTTGGCGGCCGCGGCCGCTTCCTCGGCCGCCTTCTGCAGGGCAGCTTCCGCTTCCTGGTTCGCTTCGGTCACATAGGCCGTCAGATTGGCTTCTGCGGCAGTGCGGCTTTCCCGCAGCGCCAGCTGAACCCCCTCCTGCTGCGCCTGTTGAGCCTCCGCCGCCGTAGCCAGCGCATTGGTCAGGGCGGTATTGGCGCGGGCGGTCACCACACCGTTTACCCCCACGCCGATGACCGCGCACATCGCGACCGTGGCGACTGCGGCAGTCACTCTTCTGCGGCGATATTTTTTAGCCCGTTCGGCTTTGGTTTCTCTGGTTGTCTCTGCCATAATGTTCTCCTTCTTTTGGAGTCGCTGCCTTTCTGCGGCAGCACTGCCGGTTTATGGAGCCAGTATAGCATATTTTTTCCGTTTTGCAAAGAGCTTTCCTGTACTGGGTTTATTTCCCTGCGCAGCAGAATAAGCCGGGAGCCGGGTACGGGCCTGCGGCCCGGAACCCCGTTCCTGCGTAAATCTTCATCCGGAGTCCCTCTCCCCAGCCGCGTTTCCCACCCCTATTCAAAAAGGCCGGCCCCATAGCGGAGACCGGCTCTTTTCTTTATTTCTGCAGTTCCTTCTTCATCCAGTCCGGTGCAAATTCGGTATAGCCGTGTTTGGGGTAAAAGCAGTGGGATTCAAAATATTCCCGGCCGCCCAGGTGAATCTGTGCCGCCGTTTTGCCCTGCTCCTGCAGGTGCTTCTCCGCCGTTTCCAGCAGCGCAGTGCCTATCCCCTGCCGCTTTTTATCGGCCTTGATATACAGGCGGCGCAGCTTGGCCTCACTGGTTCCAGGCAGGGAGATATATCCCCCGCAGCCAATAACCCGGTCGTCCTCATCAATCACCAGCCAGAACATATCTCCCTTATCCAGGTAGCAGCCCCGAACATCCAGCAGATCATCATTGAGGTGCGGCGGTCTTCCAATGGCGTCCTTGGCCTCCAGCACCATGCAGATCATGTCATCCCGGTACTTTTCCTCGTAGGGAATAATCCGGTAGCCCTTGCCGCTCGGCTCTGTGTTCTTTTTCCCTTCCGCAATCTTCTTCTCTGTATCCTCCAGCATTTCCTGCCGCAGCGCTGTCAGGTAGGGAGAAAATTCTGCCTTATCCCAGCCGTAGGTGCGGTTCAGTTCGTACTCCTCTGGGATCCAGGTGGAAAGCGGCGATTCGTTGTGCTGGATCACCGCCTCAAAATTATCAATGGCCTTGTAAATTTTCGCTTCGATGGTCTCCCGCGCCGCCATTTCCTCATACAGGGCACGCATCTCCCCGGCGTAGGGCTGCGGCAGGGCAGCTACCCAGCGGTACAGCAGCTTTTCTTCGTTTTCTTCATTCGCTTTCGTCTTGCGGAAGGCGGGAATATCCCCCGTAAAGGCCTCGCCCAGGTCATGGATCAGCAGCATTTTAATCACCTTATCCATGTCCGCTTCCGGGAATTCATCCCGCAGGAAATAGGCCATCAGAGCTGCGCGCCAGCAGTGCTCCGCCACGCTCTCGTGCCGGCCCCCTGCGGTGTAGCAATGCCGCGTCGTATCTTTCAGCCGGTCGGCCACCGCCAGTGCATCCAGCAGTTTTCTCGGTTCCATCGTGATGTCCTCCTTCTATTACAGCAGCTTTTCGTACAGTCTAAACCACTTTAGCCCGTACGCTCCGTAGCCCAGGTCCACCGTGGCTATGTACCGGAAACCACAGCTTTCATACAGTTTTATCGCCGGGGTATTAATTTCGTGCACATCCAGCCGCAGTGCCTTTTTGCCCTGTTGGCGGGCCCATTGCTCCGCGTATTCCAGCAGGGCCCGGCCCACTCCCTTGCCGCGGCAGTCCGGCCCCACCGCAAAGGTATAAATCGTCAGCTGTTCTTCCTCCGCCAGCGGCAGCTGCCAGGGGGCGCTGCGGGCATTTTGTTCCTGTTCCTCCCGCAGCATCATGGTTCCTATAACCATCCCATTTTCTTCCGCGATAAAAAGTTCCCCGGCCGCTTCCCCCGCTTGGGCGTCCCGCAGGGTGGGGTAATCTCCCTTGGCCCAGCCGGGATAGTTCTCTCCGGCTTCCAGGGTATCGCATACGGCATCGTACAAAGCCGCCACCGCTTCTATCTCCTGTTTTTTCGCTTTTCTTACCTGCATTTCGGATCCTTTCCGGGCTTTTTCTCTCATTGTAGTCCATTCCCGGCCTCCCCGCAAGTCCTTTTGCCCGGTACGGCTTGCTACTTCTCCGCAAATTCGCTATAATAATATGATTAGAAATCCCACCTCTCCGGGTTTCTGCAAAATCCCGGCTCCGGGCCGCCGGCCCCCCCGGCAAAGCCGGGGCCAGCGGTCTGCGACCGCTGAAACCGCCCTGCGGGCGGTTTGGCCGGCGGCCAGCTTTTTCTCCCGCCCTATCTCATCTCTCCCCTGGAGGCCTCTCTATGCGCGTTGCATTTTACACCCTTGGCTGCAAGGTCAACCAATACGAAACCGAAGTGCTTTCGGCCCGCTTTGCCGCCGAAGGCTTTGATGTCGTCCCCGGGCACGCCCCCGGCTGCGATGTTTACGTCGTCGGCAGCTGCACCGTCACCGCCGAAGGCGACCGCAAAACCCGTCAGGCCGTCCGCCGCTTTCGGCGGGAAAATCCTGGCGCCATCGTGGTGCTCACCGGCTGCTACCCGCAGGCGTTCCCGCAGGAGGCTGCCGCCGTCACGGAAGCCGATATTGTAACCGGCGCTCTGGGCCGCGCCGCCCTGCCGCAGCTGGTCAAAGATTTTTCCCTCGATCACCAGCGCATTGTTAATATTCCAAAGCACGAAAAAGGCGAGGATTTCGAAGCCTGCTCCGCCGCCGATTTTGGCGTGCGCACCCGGGCGTTCCTCAAAATTCAGGATGGCTGCGATAACTGGTGCAGCTATTGCATCATCCCCGCTGCACGCGGCCCGGTACGCAGCAAGCCCATGCCGGAACTGCAGGCGGAACTGACCACCCTGGCACAGAACGGCTACCGCGAGGTTGTCCTCACCGGCATCAACCTTTCCAATTACGGCCGGGAATGGGGTCTGCACCTCTCCGATGCCGTCTTGGCGGCAGCCGCCACCCCCGGTATCGAGCGGGTTCGTCTCGGTTCCATCGAACCGGATCTTCTCACCCCGGAGGAAATTTACCGCCTGGCGGAAGGCTGCGGCGATAAACTCTGCCCGCAGTTCCACCTTTCGCTGCAAAGCGGCTGCGATGCCACCCTGCGCCGCATGAACCGTCACTATGATACCGCCCAGTACCGCGCCGTAGCCGAAGCAGTGCGTCAAGCCTTCCCCGGAGCCGCCCTCACCACCGATATGATGGTCGGCTTTGCCGGCGAAACCGAAGCGGATCACCAGGAGTCTTTGCAATTTGCCCGTGAGATCGGCTTTGCCAAAATTCACGCCTTTGCGTACAGCCAGCGCCCCGGCACCCGCGCCGCCGCCATGCCGGATCAGGTCTCCCCGGCCGATAAAAAGCGCCGCTGCGCGGAGCTCATTACCGTTGCCGCCGAGCTGCGGAAAACCGCCCTCACCGCCATGCTGGGGCAGACCCAGTCGGTTCTTTTCGAAAGCCGCGGTCGGCAGGGCTGCACCGGCTACACCCCCAATTACACTCCCGTCACCGTTTTTGATCCCGCCATCCACCCCGGCGAAATTCGCCCGGTGCTGCTCACCGCCATCGCCCCCGATGCCGATGGCTGCGAGGGAATTCTTACCGATTGATCTTTGAGAAGCTTTCCACTTCCCCGCAAGATCTTGTTTCGGATATAATTCCCCTTGTCAAAGTTCCTGTCCGCCGCAAAATACGCCCTACTGGCGTCTCACCAGCACCCCCGCTGAAAGTTCTGAAAGGAGCCACCCCATGACCCTTCTCTACCTCATCACCTCCCTCTTCACCATGCTGTCGCTGGTGCTCAGCGTTCGCCGCGTGCCCCGCGCTGTCACCGTCCTGCAGGCTGTCGCTTTTGCCTGCGCTGTCGCCTTGTTCATTCATTATCTCGCTTAATAATAAAGGAGCTTCCCATGCTGTTTCGTCCCGCCACTGTATCCGATTTAGATGCCATTGAGGCGCACTATACCGAACTGCTCACCCACGAAGCCGAAACCGGCCGCAGCACTACCAACTGGTCGCTGGGGGTCTATCCCACCCGGCAAACCGCCGCCGCAGCCCTGGCCGCCGGTACCCTGTGGGTGTTGGAACGAGAGGGTCAGGTTTTTGCCAGCGTCATCCTCAATCATCACCAGGATGATTTCTATGCCACCATTGGCTGGCAGTACCCCGCCCCGCCGCAGCAGGTTCTGGTGGTTCATACCCTCTGCATTCCGCCCCGCTTTGCCGGGCAGGGCCTTGGCCGGGAGTGTGTCTCCCGCATCAAGCAGCAGGCCGCCGCCATGGGCTGCACCGTCATTCGGCTGGATACCTGGGCCGGCAATGTTCCCGCCGCCACCCTGTACCAAAAGAATGGTTTTTCACTTTGCGGGCGTGCCCAGGTGCTTTTTCAGGGCAAAATACCGGAAGAACTCATTTTCCTCGAATATAAACTCTAATCAGGAGATCCCCTATGTCCATTCTTATCGATCAAGTCACCCCCCATACCCCGGCCGCCCGGGCCGGTATCCAGGCCGGCGATCGCCTGGTCTCGGTCAATGGCAATCTCATCCGCGATGTACTGGATTACCGCTTTTACATGATTGATACCTCCCTCACCGTCGAGGTGGAGCGGGAAAGCAAATCTCACTTTTACCATATTCAAAAAGAAGAATACGACGAACTGGGGCTGGAATTCACCGATTACCTCATGGATCGCCAGCACCACTGCGCCAATAAATGCGTCTTTTGCTTTGTCGATCAGCTGCCCAAAGGAATGCGCGAAACGCTCTATTTTAAAGATGACGACAGCCGCATGAGCTTCCTCTTCGGCAGCTATGTCACCCTCACCAATATGACCGATGAGGACGTCGCCCGCATTATTAAAATGCACATCAGCCCGATCAATATTTCGGTTCACGCCACCAATCCGGAACTGCGGGTGGAGCTGATGAAAAATCCCCGCAGCGGCGAAGTGCTCAAATACATTCCCCAGCTGGCCGCCCACCACATCCGCATCAATGCCCAAATTGTCCTCTGCCCCGGCCTCAATGACGGCGAAGAACTGCGCCGCAGCCTGTGGGATCTGGGGCAGTACGCCCCGGAGGTGCAAAGCATCGCCTTGGTGCCGGTCGGGCTTACCGGCCACCGGGAGGGCCTCTATCCCCTGCGCATGATGACCCCCGAAGAAGCCGCCGATTGCATCCGCATTGCCGATGAATTTGGGGAAGAAATGCTGCGCCGCCACGGCAGCCGCATTGCCTTCTGCGCCGATGAACTCTACCTCATCGCCGGGCTGCCCCTGCCGGATTATGGCTACTACGAAGACTTTGACCAGCTGGGCAACGGGGTGGGCACCACCGCCATGCTGCGGGATGAATTTGCCTCCGCCCTTTCCATGGAAGATGGCGATGAAGAAGAAAGCCACTTCGCCCTTGCCACCGGCGAAGCCGCCGCGCCCCTTCTGCGGGAGCTCCTGGAAACCGCCAAAGAGAAGTTCCCCCACCGGCAGCTTACCGTCTACGGTGTGCCCAATATCACCTTCGGCGGCGGGGTCAATGTCACCGGTCTCGTCTGCGGCCGGGATATCATCGAATACCTCCGGGATAAACCCCTCTACGAGGGCCTCATCCTCCCGGAAATCATGCTGCGGGATGAAAAGGATAAGTTCCTGGATGATTCCACCCCCTATGATGTCGCCGAAGCGCTGCACACCCCGGTTTTTGTGGCCGGCATGGATGGCGCTGATCTCTTAGATGCCCTGCTGGGGCTCACCCCGTCCCTGGCTTAGTCTCTGCCAGCCGCAAATTTCGGGCCG
>DMMB01000098.1:7178-7504 GCA_003453215.1 Oscillospiraceae bacterium
GCTCCCCCGCCCTGCACCCCCACTAAAACCACTCAAGGAGGAACCCCCATGATCCGTTTTGCTACCATCGGCTCCGGCCGCATCGTGGAACAATTCCTGGCCGAAGCCCAAAAACACCCCGATTTCAAGCTCGCCGCCGTCTATTCCCGTACCGGGGAGCGTGCCGCCGAATTTGCCGCCCAGTGGGGCGCCGCCCGCACCTTCACCGATTTAAACCAGCTGGCCGCCTGCAGCGAGGTCGATGCCGTCTATATCGCCAGTCCCAATCTCTGCCACGCCGAACAGGCCATCACCCTCATGAAAGCCGGCAAGCACATCCTGTGCGA
>DMMB01000098.1:7737-7933 GCA_003453215.1 Oscillospiraceae bacterium
GCGAAAAGCCCATGGCCACCACCTACATCGATTGCGATGGCATGGTGCTGCAGGCGCACAATAGCCACGTCATCCTGCTGGAGGGAATGCGTACCCTCTTCGCCCCCGGCTTTGCCCGGCTGCACCAGCTCATCCCGGAAATCGGCACCCTGCGCCGCATCACCGCGGGTTATTGCCAGTATTCCAGCCGGTACGA
>DMMB01000098.1:8118-8730 GCA_003453215.1 Oscillospiraceae bacterium
GCCAGTATTCCAGCCGGTACGATAGCTACCTGGCCGGCGGCCGTCCCAATGCGTTCGATCCCCGCCTTAATAATGCCGCCGTCGCCGATCTCGGCGTTTACTGCATTGCCCCCACCATTGCCATGGCCGGCGAACCCCAAAAGGTGCTCTCCTGCTGCAATAAAATCGGCGAGTTTGAAGCGCAGGGCGGCGCACTGGCGCAGTACCCCACCTTCCTGGCCGATTGGCGTTGGAGCAAAATTGCCGATAGTCCCCTCCCCTCCGCCATCGAGGGCGAAAAGGGCGCCATTCTCATTGGCAAGTGGGATACCATGTCCCCCCTTACCCTGTGCCTGCGCGGGCAGGAGCCAAAGCCCATCCCCATCGAAGACGATACCTCCCCCCTCTATGCTGAACTGGATGCCTTTATTTCCATGGTTAAGCGCCGCGGCGGCAATGAGGCTTACCTTTCCATTTCGCTGGCCACCTGCCGGGTGCTGGATGAGATCGCCAAGCAGAATAAGATCACCTTCCGCCAGACCTGCTGGAACATGGTGGTCCACCGCGATGAATAAGAAATAAAATAGGCAGCAAGCAATAAAACAGAACGCAAAAAAGCTCCCCCGCAGGGGA
>DMMB01000098.1:8932-9132 GCA_003453215.1 Oscillospiraceae bacterium
AAAAAGCTCCCCCGCAGGGGAGCTTTTTTATTGCGCGGATCCGGCCCATTGCACAAAGATGCGCCGGAAGCATTTTCAGGAGTTTGCGGAACTCCGATTATTTTTTGCGTACCGCAACCGCAGCACCCAGAACGGAAACTACCGCCAGAGCCGCCGCAACGCCTACAAAGTCATTGGCGCCGGTGCTGGGGTTCTTGGTG
>DMMB01000098.1:9344-10269 GCA_003453215.1 Oscillospiraceae bacterium
CGCCGGTGCTGGGGTTCTTGGTGTTATCGGTGCTGGGGGTGGTAGTGGTGTTGCCGCCCTCGCTGGGCACGATGATGGTGATAGTCTTGGGCTCTACCTTGCCAGTGGCAGGGTTAACCACCAGATTATCATTTTCCAGGTACTTCTTAGCGCTCTCCTGATCGGAGAAGGTACCACCGGAAATTACGGGCTCATAAGGATAGCCTTCGGCAACCATTTTGCCGGTAAATTTACCACCGGAAATGGTAACACTGCCACCATTCTGTCCGCCAACGCCATAGCCGAGCAGATTGCCATTGCCGTTATCGCTGGAGGTGAACTGGCCGCCAGTAATGGTCAGCTGGCCCTTGTCTGCCTCATTGTTAAAAGAACCGTTGGCAATTACACTTGTAGCAGTACTATTTACCTTAAATTCACCGCCGGAAATAGTAGCAACATTCCAGTTCAGAACCGTAGGGCCATTCGTGTTACTAAAAGTACCACCGCTGATTTCCAAAACGCCGTAATCGTCGTTCTTAACAGTGTTCATACCGCCACTGAAATTACCATTAGCAATGGTCAGCTTTGCGGTATAACCATTATCCGGATGGGTAACATTGCAGTCATTACCCGGATTACCATACCAACCATTGTCGATGGCGCTGGAGCCTGTGTCTTTCTGGTCTACAGATGCACCATTCATCGTAATGGTACCAAGGTTCTTGATAACATACCAGGTAGTTCCCTCAAAGGTACCGCCATTCAGGTTGGCTACTGCATTGACATTGTTAAACAGTGCAGCTTTGCCGCCATCAGTATTTACTACTTTACCAGAACCTATAACAGTAAGAGTACCCTCGTTGGTAATGGTGTGACTGGAAGAACCAGTTAAGGTAAACGTGGCCAGATCAAGAGTAATCGCTTTGCCAGCAGGAATGGTAATATC
>DMMB01000098.1:10553-11982 GCA_003453215.1 Oscillospiraceae bacterium
CACCAGCAGCAGGGCCAGCAGCATTGCCATTGTCTTTTTCATTTGTGTTTTACCTCTCCTTCTCGGTTTTTTGTGTTGTTCTCCGCAAAAAGAACTTCGCCCCATCGGGGCTTGTGCCCCTTTATTTTAGCACCCGCTCTCCCACAGTTCCAGTCTTTGGTTCTATTTATCGATACAAATTTTGCATAAAACTTCCTTGTCGATTTTGTGGAACCCGCTTGTTTTTGCAGCGTTTTCTCTCATTTTTACTGTTTTTGGTCATATTTATCGAATGCTCTGCCCCGCAGGCACAAAAAAATCCCCGGCGGCTCTTACTACCGTCGGGGGATTTTCCTTCTATTTGGCTTAGTCCTCTACCTTGATAACCTCTACGCCCTTGTAGTAACCGCAGGCGGGGCATACGCGGTGGGGCAGCTTAAAGGCGCCGCACTGGGTGCAGCGGCACATAGCGGGGGCATCCAGCTTCCACACGTTGCTGCGTCTTTTATTCTTTCTCGCTTTGGAACTCTTTCTCTTCGGTACTGCCATCTTATTATCCTCCTACGCTTATTTCAGTTTGTTTTTTTCGTTATCAGTTTTCCAGCAGCCTGCGCAGTACATCCAGCCGGGGGTCGCCGCTGTCCTTCTGGCAGCCGCAGGGGCCCTCGTTCAGGTTTTTGCCGCAGGTGGGGCACAGCCCTTTGCAGTCCTCTCGGCACAGGTAGCGCTGGGGCAGCTCCGGCAGGATATCGTTGGTAGCAAGCTCCAGGAGCTCTACGTATCCATTCACAGCCACCAAAAAAGTCTCGTCGTCCTCCCCATTTACCGTCCTTACCACTGTGTGGCTTACGGTGCGGTCTACGGGCAGTTCCAGCGGGGCCAGGCAGCGGTCGCACAGCACCTTCAGCGTAAATCGGTAGGTGCAATCGAGTGTAACTACACCGGCCCGGTTTTCCGCTTTTGCGGTTGCTTTTACAGGCTCCGTAAATAAAGGCCGTCCTGCGTGCTTTACGGTTGTCAGGTCCACATCCGCCGTTACCACATCGGCTTCTCCCGGCAGTTCCAGTACACGGTTCAGGTCCAGCTTCACGGTGCCTCTCTCCTTTTCTTCGGGGAGATCCCCGCTGCAGATTTAGGGGTCGCCATCACATAGGGTAAAAGGGCGCACTGCCCCCTCCCTTGGACGGACACAAAAATATTATAGGGACTTCGCTCCCCCTTGTCAAGCCTTGGTTTGCATTTTCCCGCAGAATTCCGCGGTTTTTTTGCATTAGCCGCCCGGCCGCAGCCCATACTTTTCTTCACTTGGCCGGGTTCCTGCCGGGTGCAGCGGCCCGCAGGGCCGGCGGCGTTCCGCCGCCGTAGGGGGCGGCCTCCCGCCGCCCCCAAAGCCGTCCTGCGGACGACTTGCCCTGCGGGCCTTTCGGCCGTCATCTCACCCCGGAGGTGT
>DMMB01000075.1:0-2176 GCA_003453215.1 Oscillospiraceae bacterium
TTACAGCATGGCGAGAATCTGAGCCTTAGGTCTGGCACCGGTGACTTGATTGACAATCTTTCCGTTCTTCATAACCACCAGAGTGGGTATGCTCATCACACCGAACTGCATAGCCAGTTCCTGTTCCTCATCCACATTAATTTTAACAACCTTGATATCGGAGCGCTCCTTGGCAATCTCCTCTACCAGAGGAACTACCATGCGGCAAGGACCACACCAGGGAGCCCAGAAATCCATCAGGACGGGCTTGTCCGAGTTCAAAACCTCTTGATTGAAATTGTTTTTATTAACACTGATAGCAGACATATTTAAGTCCTCCTGTTTTCTTTTTTATGGCTTTATTATATCCAGTAGTCGTTCCTTGTTCTGTGATTTTATCACTTATCGCCGGTGACTGTTTCACCGGGCCAACTATTAATTCCGCCGATCTCAATGATATTGGTGTAGCCCAGTTTCACCAGTTTTTCAGATGCCTGCTTACTCCGATTACCGCTGCGGCAGTATACCAGAATCAGCTGATCTTTATCCGGCAGTTCAGAGATATCCTCTGTGCCAATGGATTCGTTGGCAATATTGATAGCACCGGGAATATGCTTTTCGCTATATTCCTGAGCAGTACGAACATACGCCATCGGCAACATCTACTGTGATACCGAAAATTTTCAGCTCATCCGCGCTTCGCTGGAAAAACCCACCTATAAAGAAAAACTGCGGCTGCGCAGCTACGGGGTTCCCTCCGCAGAAGATAAGATCTTTGTGGAGCTGAAAAAGAAGTGTGGCGGCGTGGTGTATAAGCGCCGCGTTACCGCGCCCCTGCCCCAGGCCGAGCGCTTTCTGCATACCGAAACCGCCCCGGCCGAATGGGGACAGATTGGGCAGGAACTGCAATGGTTCCAGCGCTTCTACGATACCATGCCCCGGATGTATATTGGATATGACCGCACCGCCTGGGCCGGTTTGGAACAGCCGGAACTGCGCATCACCTTCGACCGCAACATCCGCTGGCGCACTAATCGCCTGACGCTGGCGGCCGGCGATGACGGCAAGTTCCTGCTGCCGGAGGATCAAATCCTGATGGAAGTCAAAATCCCCGGCGCCTGCCCGCTGTGGCTGTGTCAGGCCCTTTCCGCTCAGCATATTTATCCCACCTCGTTTTCCAAATACGGCGCTTGCTATCAGGCCATGTGCCGGGAAAATGAAATTGATCTGATAAAGGAGGCGCACCGCTGTGCTTAATTCTATTTTAGGGACCGAACTGACTTTAACTTCTTTTCTCCTTTGCACCGGGGTATCCCTGCTGCTGGGGATCGGCACCGCGCTGGTGGCCGGTTACCGCAGCCGCAGCACCCAGAGCCTTGCCATCACATTGGCCATCTTGCCGGCGGTGGTACAGGCGGTCATCATGCTGGTCAATGGCAGCATCGGGGCTGGCATTGCCGTAACCGGCGCGTTCAGCTTGGTGCGGTTCCGCTCCGCCCCCGGTACCGCCCGGGAAATCGCCGCCATTTTCCTGGCCATGGCCATTGGTCTGGCCACCGGCATGGGCTATATCGGATTGGCCGTCCTGCTGTTCCTCCTTTTGGGCGGTGCCATGCTGGCACTTACCGCCCTGCGCTTTGGCCAGCAGGAAGATCCCACCCGGATCCTGAAAATCACCATTCCGGAAGATCTCGATTACGATGGCCTGTTTGATGATCTCTTTGAACGCTACACCACCGCCCACACGCTGGAAAAAGTAAAAACCACCAATATGGGCACACTGTATGAGCTGCGTTACCGCATTACCCTGCGGCAAACCCCCGTTCCCAAAATTTTTCTGGATGAACTGCGCTGCCGCAATGGAAACCTGAACATCACCTGCTGCCGCGAGGAAAACCGCGAAAGCCTGTAAATAGCCCAAAAATTCCCCCTGTTCCCAAAAGGTTCAGGGGGATTTTTTATCTTTCGGTTTAACCCGGTTCTCTCATGCGGTAGCCCACGCCTATTTCAGTCAGAATATACTGCGGTTCCGCCGGGTTCTGCTCCAGCTTCCGCCGGATATTCGCCATATTGACGCGCAGCAGCTGGCTGTTGCCGCCGGTGGCATTGCCCCACATCGCCTCGCTGATGCGGTCATACGTCAGCACCTTACCGGCACTGCGGCTCAGCAGCTCCACCAGCCGGTATTCTCCCGCCT
>DMMB01000075.1:2386-2538 GCA_003453215.1 Oscillospiraceae bacterium
CGGTATTCTCCCGCCGTCAGGTGGACCGGCTGCCCCGCCAGGGTCACCAGGTGTTTATCATAGTCGATGGTCAAATCGCCGGTGGTAAAGGCAGAATGATCGGTCACCGGCCCGGCCCGGCGCAGCGCCGCCCGGATGCGGGCCAGCAGCTC
>DMMB01000026.1:0-6807 GCA_003453215.1 Oscillospiraceae bacterium
AAGGGCGGTTTGGCCTGCGGCCCTTCCGCTTCCCCTTAACCCCCGCAAAACCCCCATAAGGAGGAATCGCTTATGCCCCGCTCATACACCACCCGCCGCGAACGAAAACGGCTATGGTGCGCCTTTTTCCTGCTGCTGGCATTGGCGGCCTTTCTCCTGTGGCAGGAACTTTCCCCACCGGCAGCAGCGCCCGCGGCCAACCCGGCCCTGGAAGGGCTTACCCTGCAGGTCATCGATGTGGGCCAGGCACAAAGCCTGCTGCTTATCTGCGGCGAAGATGCCATCTTGGTTGATGCCGGCGAATATGCCGCAGGCGGCAAGGTGTTGGCTGCCCTTTCCCGCGCCGGGGTTCAGCACCTTTCCGCTGCGATTGTTACCCATCCGCACAGCGATCACTATGGCGGAATGCGTACCGTACTGGAAAAGATCCCGACGGCGGCTTTCTATACTTCAGCCGTCCCGGAAAGTCAGCTTCCCACCACCCAATCCTACGAAAAATTACTGAATACCCTGTCGGAACAATCCATCCCCGCCGCCTATCTCTTTGCCGGGGATACGATCCCTCTTGGCGATGCCACTGTCACCGTCCTCAGTCCCACCCGGGGCGCCACTTGGGAAAACCTCAATAATTATTCGCTGGTGCTGCGCATCACCTACGGGAATACCGCTTTCCTCCTTATGGGGGATGCCGAAGCCGAGGTGGAAGAATCTATGTTGACGGCGAAGACCGAATTGGCTGCCGATGTGCTGGTGGTGGGGCACCATGGCAGCGCCACATCCAGCTCGAAGAATTTTATCAAAGCCGTCGCCCCGCGCGATGCCCTCCTTTCGGTGGGGGAGGATAACAGTTACAATCTGCCCAATACCGGCGTGCTGACCCGTCTCAAAGAACAGGGTGCCGCCCTCTACCGTACCGATCTGCAGGGCACCATTACCGTCATCAGTGATGGCGAGCAGATCACCGTTACACCCGCAAAATAAAAACGGCCCGTATTTTACAGGCCGTCGGTTCCCTTTATCGGGGGTCGGTGAAAATCGATTCCGGCTGTGTCGCCCCCTCGTCAGGCGTCAGCCCGTCTCCACCGGGCGCAAGCCTGCCTTCGGGGCGCTCCTTGCCGCCCCTCGATTTTCTCTCACCCCCCCAATTCACCGCAAAGGAGGCTCTTCCATGTGGAGCATCGACCGCATCGAGGGCGATTTCGCCCTCTGTGAAAATACCGTCACCGGCGAAACCTGCCGCATCCCTCTCAGCGAACTGCCGCAGGGAATCGGGGAGGGGGCTCTGCTGCACCACACCCCTGCCGGTTGGCAGCGCGCCGAAGAAGCGGAACGTGACCGCCGCCGCCAGATGGCAGCTAAAATCCGCAATCTTTTTGGCTCTTCTCCCTTCGAAAAATAATATCTTCCGGAAAGGATGATCCTCATGAATATTACCGTTTATCTTGGCTCTGCCCCCGGCAATGATCCCAGGCTGGAAACTGCCGCCCGGGCTTTGGGACAATGGATTGGCGAGAGCGGCCATGCCCTGGTCTACGGCGGCTCCAAAACCGGCCTGATGGGTGCCCTGGCGGAAAGTGCTTTGCAGGCCGGCGGGGAAGTCACCGGCGTGGAGGTCTCCTTTTTCGTGGAGGAGGACCTCCAGTACGAGGGGTTGACCCATTTCTATGTTGCCCGCGATCTTCCGGAGCGCCGCACCAAAATGATTGAACTGGGCGATGCCTTTATTGCTTTTCCCGGCGGGCTGGGCACCTTGGAGGAGATCAGCGAGGTGATGTCCCGCGTCGCCCTGCATAAGCTCGCTGCCCCCTGCATTTTTTACAATCTCGATGGCTATTATGAAGGATTGCGCAGCCAGCTCACCCGCATGGTCAAAATGGGCCTCTGCACACCGGAAAAGCTGGAAAATATTCACTTCGCCGCCGATCTTGCGGAAATCCAGGCCGTTTTAGGGGCCATGTAAAAGACTTTTGATGGACAGTGTGCCGCTCCTTTTGCTAAGCTGATGGGGATGAAGGGAGGTCACCGTATGGAAATCGGCAACCGTATCCGGCAGTACCGCACCGCCCGCGGCTGGAACCAGGAGGATCTGGCGGAAAAAGCATTTGTCTCCCGCCAGACCATCTCCAACTGGGAAAATGATAAAAGCTACCCCGATCTGCAAAGTCTGCTGCTCCTTGGCAGCCTGTTTGGCGTCTCCCTCGATCAATTAGTCAAAGGAGATATTGAAATCATGCAAAAAACCATCCATCAGCAGGATATCTACGCGGTCAACCGCAGCGCTGCCGGGATGACGGCATTTATGGCCCTCGCGGCCTTTTCCGCCATCCCCCTGGCGGAGTGGCTGGGCTGGTGGGCACTCATACCGTTCAGTCTGCTATTTGGCGCGGCATTCTTCTTCGCCCTGCGCATCGAAAAGATCAAAAAGCAGTATGATGTCCAAACCTACCGGGAGGTTACCGCCTTTTTGGAGGGTAAGACTCTCGATGAGATCCAGCAGCTGCGAGAAAGCGGCAAGCGCCCCTATCAGAATGTCGTCAAAGTGCTGGCCGGGGCCGCCATCGGGCTGCTGCTTGCTGCGCTTGGCTCGCTGTTCTGTTATCTGCTGCCCTAAATGAAAACCGGCCGAGGAAACCCGATCCCCCAGCCGGTTTTTTTCATTTTTTTATGAGCTCAGTCGTTCCCCACAAAATTCCGGAACGGGAAGGGGCAGATCTCTTGAAAGCTGGAGGTGACAAAACTGCCATCCCGCCCCGCAAAGTACAGCGGAGCTTCCAGCGCTTCATCGGCAAATTCCAGCATAAACTGCCGGCACGCCCCGCAGGGAGCCGCTTCGCCGCCTTTTTCGCCGCCGTAAATAGCCACCGCTGCAATCCGCCGTTCGCCCTGCGCAATCATGGTGGTGCAGGCGTTGCGCTCCGCGCAGATGGTCAGGCCCAGGCTCGCGTTTTCCACATTGCACCCGGTATAAATACCACCCTTTTCGCCCAGGATCGCCGCGCCTACCTTAAAGTGGGAATAGGGAACGTAGGCATTTTGGGAGGCTTCCCGCGCCATTGCAATCAGTCGATCTCTCATTTCGTTGGATATCATACTTGCTTCTCCTTTCGTGGTGGAATGCTTCTGCTTTCATTTTATCACATCTCCCCGCAAAAGGAAAGGCGCATTTCGCCTATCGCCAGCACAGCCCGCCCTGTCGGGGCAGTTCCGGTTCCATGTGGTGCCGCAGCCAGCCGCACAGCAGCAGAATGGGCAGCGAGAGCAAAACCCACAAAAAGCAAAACAACGGGCAGATCTGCCCCAGGATATTCCCCGGCTGGGCGGAATAATCCCACACCTGCCACCCCAGCCGCAGGTTCACCAGGCAACCTACCGCAAACTCATAGGCAGTGATAATCCCGGCAGAGCGCAGGCAGCGCTGCCAGATGGTGCGGTGGGTTTGCCGTTCCGCCGTGTAAACGGTCAGCAGCACCAGCCCGCCGGTCACTCCCATGCTCCAGTGGGTGTAGCCCCGCCACACCGTTTCCAACAGACTGTAAAAGCTGGCTCCGGTTCCAAAAATCAGCGCCCGGTCCAGCAGTGTTTTTTTCATAAAATCCCCCCAATGGAATTGCTATAGCTATGATTCCATCGGAGGGCCGGTTTTATTCTGTTTTCAGTAGCTAAAATACTTTTCTGCAGGGGGATAGATGGCAAAAAGGGCCCGGAGGGCGTTCCGGCTTCGCCGGAACCGTCGGCCTATGGCCGACTGCGGCGCCGTCCCGGCGCCGGCCCTCCGGACCCCCGCTGCTTCGCGCTTGGTGCAGCAGTGCCGCATTATTTCAGCTCCACTACCGTCACGCCCATTTCACCTTCGCCGTACATTCCGGGGCGCTGGCTCTTTACAAAGCTTAGCCGCCGCAAATGCTGCTGCACCGCGGCCCGCAGCACGCCGGTGCCTTTGCCATGGATAATGGTCACATTCTTGATGCCCATCATCATGCAGCGGTCCAGGAAGCGATCCACTTCCATCAGCCCCTCGTCGCTTGCCATTCCGCGGATATCCAGTTCGGTGCGGGCTTCCCGCTCGGTATTGTTGGGACGGGTGGTGCGGGTGCCGCCGGTAGGGGTCTGCTTTTTCTTGGGCGGTTTGGGGGCGTCCTCCGGCAGGCGTAGCTCGCTGGGATCGCACTTCATCTTCATGTTCCCCAGCTGCACCTGGTATGCGCCGCTTTTATCCGGGCCGGCTATGACCGTTCCCTGCCGATTGATGGCCGCCACCGTTACGGTATCGCCCACCTGCAACGCCCGCGGCAGATGGTATTCCTCGGCCTTTTCCTTTTTTACCGGGTCAGCGGTGTCCCGCAGCTCTTCGATGCGGCGGTTGTAGCCCTGCCGCATGGCCGCTACCTTCTCGCTGAAGTCGGCTTTGTCTTTCTGCTTCTTCAGTTCTTCCAGTTCGTTCAGCAGCAGATCGGTGCGGCTGCGGGTGCGCTCCACCAGTGCCCGGGCGTTGTCCCTTGCCTCGGTTTCCAGCTTCTCCAGTGCGGCCTCGTGTGCCTCAGTCTGCTTTTTCATCTCGGCCCGCAGCCGATCTGCCTCACTGCGGGCGGTTTCGGCGGCCGTTACTTCGTTTTCCAGCTGCTGGCGGGTGCTTTCCAGTTCGCTCACCACATCTTCAAAGCGGGTGTTCTCACTGGAAACCATGCTCTTCGCCTCTTCTATGATCTCCTCCGGCAGGCCCAGCCGCCGGCTGATGGCAAAAGCATTGCTGCGCCCGGGCACGCCGATGAGCAGCCGGTAGGTGGGGGAGAGGGTCGCCACATCAAATTCGCAGCAGCCGTTTTCCACCCCATCGGTCTGCAGGGCGTACATCTTTACCTCGGCGTAGTGGGTGGTCGCCGCCAGCCGCACCCCTCGCTGCCGCAGTGCCGTAATGATGGAAACTGCCAGCGCCGCCCCCTCGGTGGGGTCGGTACCGGCGCCCAGTTCATCAGTCAGCACCAGGCTCTTGGTATCGGCTATTTTCAGAATTTCAATGATCTTGACGATATGGGAAGAAAAGGTGGAAAGGCTTTGCTCAATACTTTGCTCATCGCCAATATCCGCCAGCACGTGGGTAAAGACTGCAGCCCGGCTCCCGGTGGCTACCGGCAGCATCATGCCGCAGGCTGCCATCAGGGTCAGCAGTCCCAGCGTTTTCAGCGCTACGGTTTTACCGCCGGTATTGGGCCCGGTGATGACCAACGTATCAAAGCCATCGCCCAGCCGAATATCCACCGGCACCACTTTATCTTTGTTGATGAGCGGATGACGCGCTTTGCGAAAGTCGATGATTCCATCCTCGTTCAGCTCCGGCACTGTCGCTTTCATTTTATCGGCCAGCCGGCTCTTGGCAAAAAGCAGATCCAGCTGCAGCAGCGCTTCAAAGCTTGTGCGGGTGGCATCCGCCACCTGCCCAATGCGCTCGCTGAATTCCTGCAAAATGCGGTCAATTTCCAGCTGCTCCTCATTTTGCAGCATCCGTATCTCGTTGTTGGCGTCCACCACAGCCATCGGCTCGATAAAGACCGTCGCGCCGCTGGAGGAGGTATCGTGCACCAGGCCTTTTACCTCGTTTTTGCATTCTATTTTAACCGGCACCACAAAGCGCCCATCGCGCATGGTGATGATCGGCTCCTGCAGGGCCTTGGCGTATTGCGGGGAATGAATAATGCCATCCAGCTGTTCCCGCACCTTTAGCTGCGCTTTGCGAATTCGACGGCGCAGATCATTCAGGGTCGGGGAGGCCGTATCGGCAATTTCCTCTTCGGAAAGAATGGCATCAAAAATATCTTTTTCCAGCCCTTCTACCGGGGCCAGCACGTGGAATAGATCATCGGCGGCGGTAGCGGTTTCTCCCTGCCCGCGCCATTTTTTGATGGCACGGATGGTGTGCAGTACCCGCGCCACCTGCAGGATCTCCCCGGCAGATAGCCGGGAACCCAGCTTGGCCCGCTGCAGGGCGCCGGTGCAATCCTGTATGCCGCCCAGACCGGGGGTGCCATACCGGTTGGTCAGGGTGTTAATATCGGCGGTTCGCTGCAGAGCGTCCGCCGCATCCCGGTAGTTATCACAGGGCTCCAGCCGCAGCGCCAGCTCCTTGCTGGCCGCACAGGTTGCCTGCTCTGCCAGCATTTCCAGCACTCGGTCCAGCTCCAATGTCCGGTAGTGTTTGTTCATCGTTCTCCCTCCTTTTGGAGCGTATCTTCCAGCATCAGGGCATAGCGGGCAAAACGTTCCGCCAGGTGCCCAATGACGATGCCTTCCCGGCACCGTCCCAGCATCTCGGCCGGCGTCAGCCAGGCATAATCTACGGTTTCGGTGCTTTGCAGGGTTATTTTCGGCTCCTCGGATAAAATCAGCAGGTAAGTATCGCTAAAAATCCGGGGCGTTATCACATGGTCAAAGGGGATTAACGCCTCTTTTTCGGTGCGGATGCCGGTTTCTTCGTACAGCTCCCGTACCGCGGCAGTGCGGCTGTCTTCCCCGGCCAAAGCGCTGCCGGTTGTTACTTCCCAGTAGCCGCCGTTATGTTTCTGCGGGTGCCGCCGGGTGGTCAGCATTCGGCCGTTCCATAGGGTAATAATCTCCACGCAGAGATGCCGCGCTCCCTCCGGCAGGGGTTCTCCGCGCCGGTGCAGCACCCCCATCGGTTCTCGTTTTTCATCCAGAAGGTCCCAGTATTCCGTCATAGTTTATCCTTTCCCATTTTGGCAAAGCCGCCAATTCGGCCGAAGGCCAAACCGTCCGCAGGACGGTTTCAGCGGCAGAGCCGCTGGCCCCGGCTGC
>DMMB01000026.1:7018-9192 GCA_003453215.1 Oscillospiraceae bacterium
GGCCTTCGGCCGTCTGTCGTTCTCCGCAGACCATCCACAGCCGGCCAGCGCATTTCCTTCTGCAGGCTGTGCGCCCTGCGGCGGCCTTTGGCCACCCGCTCACCGGTTCTTCTCTATCACAATAAAAACCGGCGGGCAGTTGGGCCGGTTATAAAATTGCTGCACCATCACGGTGTATTTTTTGGCGTCCAGCTTTGCCAGATAGTCCAGCAGCGCATCGTGTTCGGCATAGCCGCTGTCTCCACCGTAGTACAGGCAGATGGTTACAAACCCATCCTCGGCGATCAGGTGAAGCGCCGCCTCCACCGCAGGAATGCTCTCCGCTGCGGTGGTACCAATGGCGTGGTCGCCCCGCGGCAGGTAGCCCAGGTTAAAAACCACCGCATCTGCCGCCGGGACGTAGTCTGCCATTTTGCTGTGGCTTGCATGGATCAGCGTCGCCCGCTCCATCAGTCCGGCTTCGGTCAGCCGCTGCCGGGTGCTTTCTATTGCGTCCGCTTGAATATCAAAGGCATACAGGTGCCCGGTGCCTCCAATCAGCTGGCACAGCACCTCGGCGTCGCGTCCGCGCCCGGCGGTGGCGTCTATGCAGGTCATACCGGGGCGCAGCCGCTCCCGCCAAAAAGCATGGCAGAGTTTTAAGGCATTTTGGTCATAGTAGGTTGTCATAGGTGATTTTTCAGTTCCTCTTCTACATAGCGTACGCCATCGGCAATGCAGGTATCACAGGGCACTACCGGGCAGCCGGTTCTGCCTTTCAGCACCTGGCAGATGCAGCTGCCGTGTTCGGCGATAAATTGCGCCGTCAGGGTGGAAGCCAGCCCCATGGTGGCCCGCTTGGTGGTATTGGGCGCTTCCAGATCTCCGGCACTGTTCAGCATTCCCATGCAGGCAATCGCCCCGGTAACGGCACCGCAGGTCTGGCTCATATCGCCCATGCCCAGGCCAAAGCCTTCCCCCATCCGGAACGCGGTTTCTTCCGCCACTCCCAGCTCTTCTGCAAAGGTGCAGGCCACCGCCTGAAAGCAGTTATAGCCTTTCTGGTGCAGTTCTATCGCTTTTTGTTGTTTTTCCGTCATGGTTATCCCGTCCTTTCGCTTTTGCCGGTCAAATGCAGATCGTCTTGTAAAAATTAAGCGCAGGCAAAATCCGCTCCACCTGGCACAGCAGATATTGCTCTACCGCATGGGCCAGCACCGGCAGGCTTTCCTCTCCCAACTTAAATTGAAACAGCTTTTCAAAATCACAGTAAATGATATGCCGCATGGCAGCAAAGACACCCGGCGGCAGCGGCAGCAGCCCTACCGCCCCGGTTAGCGCACATCCCGGGCAGCAAATACTTCCCCCCACTGGGTCAAACAGTACCTCGCCCTCCTCCGGCAGCCCGCCGCATTCCCGGCAGGCGATGAGATCCGGCATATAGCCGGTCAGCGTCAGCAGCCGCAGTTCCAGAATGGCCTTTAGCTGCAGCGGCGGCAGCTTGTCCTGCTCCAGATAGTACAGCGTGTTCAGCATCAGCCGCAGTTCTTCCGCCGCCGGTTCATTTTCCGGGATCAGTTCGCAGCACAGCTGCGCAAAGTAGGTCGCCAGCGTCAGCTTTTCCAGGTTCCCCCGGATGCCAAAAAACAGGGTGTTGACCTCCGCCTTATCGGCAAAGCACCGCTCCCGGTTCTGGAACAGCACAAAGTGGGAATAGCAAAGCAGCTCGGTGGCACTGGCCATCGAGCCCTTCATGCGTCCCGCTCCCTTGGCGTAAGCGGTTATAATCCCCTGGTCGGCAGAAAGCAGCGTCAGCAGGCGGTCCTGCTCATCCAGCTTGCGTTCCCGCAGCACCAGAGCGTCGGTCACTGTTTGCATCGGTCGGCTCCTTTGGGGCGGCATTCTGCGCCGCCCGGTATGCAAGGTAATCCTCCACCCGGCCACTCTGCCAAAAGCGCTCCCAGCAGCCGGTTGGATCCTTTGTTTTGTTTTCGGCAGGTCGGTTCACAGCAGGCGCCCCCTCACAGCAGTGTTTCTACTGTCATTGTGCGCTTCCTGTCATGGGATATGTTAGGGAATTTTTGCCCCTGCCTTATAAAAAATTTTGCGGGGTTTCTGCAAACCGCTCGTCGTCGCGGGCTGCGCTCCATGTCGGGTCGCTATCCCTATGGGATAGACAACCCTCCAACGCTCCG
>DMMB01000026.1:9429-9576 GCA_003453215.1 Oscillospiraceae bacterium
AGACAACCCTCCAACGCTCCGCCACTCCTCCTCTCCCCAGCGGGCCTTGTGCCCCGCCGGGGGCCCCAAAGGAGCTTCTTCACCAGCCCTTGCAGGCGTCCGGTTTAGCTCCCCTTGCGGATTTATCCCTCCGCGGCGGCCTTCGGC
>DMMB01000060.1:0-1926 GCA_003453215.1 Oscillospiraceae bacterium
CCTTGCCCTGACCGACCGGGGATTTTTGCTGAGCAATTCCATTATTGTGGCGCTGCTGGAGGAAACAGAATAACCCCTGCCGGCGCAGGTGCAAAGAAAAAGAGGGCCGCGAATCGGGTCCTCTTTTTTCTATGCTATTTGCTGCTTTTTATTTGGTGAAATGGGCACGAACCATCTGCATACACTTGGCCGTGGCAAACATAATAAACTCATCGCGCTCTTCCGGCGAGAGCCACAGGCTTTCGGCGGGATCCGCTGCGGCTTCTTCCTCCAGACGCCGCGGAATGCCATGCACCTGATCTTCGATGTCCTCTTCGGTATAATAATCGAGATAACGATTGGGGAATGATAGAATGTCGCGCAGCACCTCCAGCGGGGGGTAATGGGGATTTTGCCGGTAATCGGTCAAATCGGCCCGCTTGAGATCGGCCCGCATGGCTTCTATATTTTCCTTAGAGGGATCGGCAAGGGATTCCCGGCGAGGGCGCAGCACCCGCTCCTGCCACATCGCATCGGTGATGAGGTGGATATAATAACCCCAATAGAAAGCACGCGCCTCATCATCCGCTGCCTTTGGCATCATGGCATTATAAAAGCCCTCAAAATCGATCAGGCAGCGATCCAGCGCTTCATCTTTCTTGAGCCAGTGCGTCACCACGCGGCCGGGGAGATAGCGCGGCGTACCGTCTTCGTTCCATTCGGTGCGGCCGCAATCCGGCGCGATGGAGCCGGCATAATAATGCGGGAGAGAAATATCCTCCGGCAGGCAGCGCAGCAAAGCTTCCGCCACACGCAGATGAGTCATCCAATATGCCATGGTTTAAACCTCCGCCAAAGTATAAATATTGAGCGTCCCGCCATCATCCTGCAGGTAGCTATCGGCCGGCTGGCCCAACAGCACCGCAGCACCGACAAACTTGCCGGCCCAGCCGGAAAGCGAAACGAGGAACATCAGGAATGGAATCCAGAACCACTGCTCCGAAACCGCGAGCGACGCTGCCAGCAACAGGCCGCACCAGACAACCGCCGGAATGAGGGTGCCGGTGAGCCAGGCATTGCGGCGGACATAAGTGCGGCCGGTGCAGGCGACCATATAAAAGCCCATGGAAACGTATTCGATGGGGCAGCCGCATACCTTATAAAGGCAGAAGCCATGCAATTTGGCCTGCAGGCGCATGGAAGCAACCATGAGCAGGAACGCGCCGATGCAATACAGCAGCGCGAAAACGGTATTTTTGGCTGAGGCCAGCAGGGTGAACGGATGATGGGGTAAAGCCAGCAGTACCGGGCCAACCAACAGCACAAGGGTGAGCAGCAGGCCGATGACATTTTCCCGGGAAAGATTGACAAAATCGACGGTGCGGGAAAGGCGGTAATTGCCGGGCAGGGCTTCGCAGGAATTGGAATTCATGGGGAGTGCCTCCTTGATTTGGACTAAAATAGCGCCCGATAAACGGAGCGCCGGCAGCCATTCGGCAAAACACAGGCAGAGGGCCGGATGCTGCAGATAATGTCATTATAGCACATGGGCCCTGGAATGCCAAAACAATTTTTGCAGCGGATTGCTATTTACGGCGAAATGGATTATAATAAAGGCGGCGATATGCCGCGAAAGGAGCTTTGCCTGCTATGAGAAACAAAAAATGCTGCTGGGGTGCTGTTATTGCTATTCTGGCTGCCCTGCTGGGTGCGGCTGCTGCCGTAATGGTTCTGCTGCGCCGCCACCACACGGCCTGTACCGAAGAACTGGACGATGAGGACCTGGTAGAATACCTGGGCAATGAAGCCCCCGAAGAGGAGCCGAAGGAGTAAAAATCCTCACCGGCAAAAATTCCCCTTGACAGGGGCAGGGAACTGTGATAATATAATATGGCACCCGAAAGAGGTGCCACATATCGCGGAGTAGAGCAGCTCGGTAGCTCGTCG
>DMMB01000060.1:2194-4215 GCA_003453215.1 Oscillospiraceae bacterium
TTCAAATCCTCCCTCCGCAACCACATTGTGCGACCAAAAAAGATATCGCACCGAAAAAGCCCGGAACCATGCGGTTTCCGGGCTTTTTTCGTGTCCAAATTTTACTGCACAAGAAAAAGATATCATCCGGCCTTTCCCCTATGGGGTGAGGACTTGAACTAAATCCCGGCGCTTTTCAGCCCGCTTTCGAGGTGAAAATACGGAAATAATTCGTGTTCTCCAAAAAATATTTTGTTAATTTTTTGTGAACGAAGTGGATTGTACCAAAATGTAGTACAATCCACTTCGTTCTGAAGTTCTGTGGCCGTCACCTATATTCAGGTGGCGGCTTTTTTTATTTGCGCGGGCGTATAAATTGAAATGACTGGAGGTCTTTCTGATGGAGCATCACAACAAGATGGATAGAGAACAATTTTACCGAGAACTTTGCACGGTGCTTGGCCGGGAAGGCTTCACCACGCAGCCGGAGCAGGATGATCTTCTCCCGGTGGAATGGGATGGTCTCCCCCTCTGCCGGATCACAGAGGGCGGAGGGGTTCGCTACTGGCAGGAGGATGTGGCAACGGCGGAACGGGAACGAGCCTGTGAGCGAGTCACTGATCTGGCCTGCACAGTGCGGGAGTACATGACGCTGCTGGAACAGGCTCCGCCCCTGCAGGCCCAAAGCCTGACCGGCGACTACCGCCTGCTGGCCGACTTCAACGGCACAGTGCTGGCTGCCCACCCCACCCGGCTTGGCGTCCATTTCGTCACATGGGACTGGAGCTGTGACCGCACAGGTCTCAACCAAGGCCATTACTTTCAGGATAACTATACGGGAGCCAAGCAGGACTTCGCCATCCGTGCCGGTCTCGTCTCCAAACAGCTGATTTTTAACGAAGCACAGCTCACCGAAATCTATCGATGCTGCACCGACACACTGGATGCCGGAGTTGATTTGACTGTCGACCAGGAACAATGCATTAAAAGTGTTCAGGAACAGATCCTACGTGGAATGCCCAACATCCTGGAGCGCATGCGAGAGCAGGAGCAGCACTCCTTGGATTCTCAAAGCCAGGAACTGACCATGTAATACACCGAGCGCCGGAGTTTTAGAAATAAGACTCCGGCGCTTTTTTATTTCACCGAAAGGAGCACACCACCCATGACGCGCTACTTCATGAGAGATACCCCCTTATACCAGATGGAGCAGATGATGATGACCCCGCCCCATTTCAAGCCCAGAGGTCACGGCCTACGCCGACCTACATTTCACTATCAGTCTGAAGATGTCGATTGCCAGTACTGCACAAACTACTCAAAGGAAAATCCCTGCCCGCTGTGTGAATGCACTTGCCTGGGGGAACGAATCGAGACCGGGTCGCTCAGCCTTGCGAAAGTAATTGAGGACTGCCTCCGTGGCAAGCTGAGAATGAGGCTTTGGAAACGGTTGGCACAGGAGATCTACCCATATCCTCTGCAAGCCTTCCATTCTGACGAACACCGTAGCCGTTGGATGCACTGGCGAACACGTTGCCGCCGATTGTCGCAGCGCAACCAGGCCGCACTGTTTCTCCTGACAGCCTACGACGATATCTGGCGCAGGATGATCTGGAAGTTTGATGCCCGCGGATTTGACTTCCAGTCCGTCCAGCTTTCCGGCATCCAGCCGGAACTGTACAGTGTTTACCAGGCAGCCAAAGCCATCTCCACCGGCAGCCGCAATATCACTCTTGCCAATCTCGCATCCCCGGAATTGGTCACAGATGAGGTGTTCCAACTGATTGTCTGCGCTCTGCTTCTGGCTAAGTACGGAGATGCGATTTTGAATTTTGAAGGAAAGTAAGGTGATGCAATGTGATGATGGGAGCAGTTCTGAGCAACGCCGACCACCCGGAATACGGTGTTGCGACGATCCCTCTTCCCATTCCCAGAAATCAGTACGACCACTGCGTTGCGCTGTTGGAGGCACTGGAGATCGGCGATGCCTCTGAAGCCGACTGCCGCTTGGACTCGCTCGACAGTGCCTGGCCCGTGCTGAA
>DMMB01000038.1 GCA_003453215.1 Oscillospiraceae bacterium
CCGAACTTGTGGAAGTTTGAAAGAGTTTTAGAATTCATAAGAATGCCTCCTACGCAAAACATAAATTATTTAACGTTTATCGTTATGTTTGCAGTATATACCGATACATATGCTTTGTCAAGAGATTTTTAATGTTTATCGTTAATTATTTTATGTTATCTTGAGACAAAAGCGGGCCATATTAGCTATCGATATACTTTATTCCGCATAGCCACAAGCTGCCTGTCCTCGTTCTGATCTTTGCTTGATACACGGATATAGCCGTAAGCAGGTCCTGCGATATTACCTCACCTCTCGGCGCTTCTGCCAGACTAAATCATAGCCCAGCACATCGGCCAGCTCCACGGCCTCAGTGTACCGCAGGGAGCCGCGCCGCAGCTTGCCGGACAGGTTGGGGACGCTGCTGCTCCAGCCGTGTTCGTCGGCCAGCAGCTCCACCACCTCCGTCATGGTCATGCCCTCCCGGGTAATGTAGGATTTCACTTCGTTGCGGCAGTTTTTTGCTTTGTTTCTGCTCATATTTGTAATCCCTTCTCCTTTTTGGATTCGCTCTGTGGTAGAATGGATGTGCTGGATGGCAACAGCCATTTGCCGCAGAGCGTTGTTTTGTTGTGGACGGCCATCCGCTGGAATTGCCGCCCGTGTATCCCTGTTCACAAGGGACACCTATCGTTTTTGCTGTTCTGCTTGCCTTTTTGTAGTTCGGTGAAAACGCACACGGAACGGCGTGCTGTGTTCGCTGCCCGGTGCATCGCTGATTGATATGGGCAACGGCACAAAAACAGCGGGTTCTTCGCTGTTTTCACATGGTTTGAAAATAGCTGTGGTTTTTTGCCGCTTTTCCCGAACTCGTTCCTGCCCGGAGGATCGCTCCCGGCGTTCCCGTCCCCGTTGGTATGCTCGCGCTTTTGCGGTCATGGCAAATACTTCGCCGGGGGACATATCCCATTCGGACAGTCATTCGATTTTCAAGGTTCAGGTGTTGTTACAGGTACAGTTTAACGAAAAAATACGCTCTTTCCCGTATATCCAAGAGGTTGGAAAAGAGCGCAAAACAGGCTGGATTTCCACGCTTAGAGACAGAAAGAAGGAGGGGTGCGCCATGCAGATAAAACTCACCATACAGGAGCGATTGAAGGATTTGCGAGTGGAACGGGGCCTGACGCTGGAACAGCTTGCGGAGCAGACCGGGCTTTCCAAGTCCGCCCTCGGCAAATATGAGGCAGACGATTTCAAGGACATCAGCCCATTCAGCATTGTCACGCTGGCGAAGTTCTACGGCGTGTCCACGGACTATCTGCTGGGTATGACAGAAACGAAAAATCACCCAGACACAGAGCTGGACGCTCTGCATCTGAGTGATGGTGCGATAGAAGTATTAAGGACGGGGACGTTTAATCACCGACTGCTGTCGGAAATGCTGTGCCACAAAGATTTCCAACGTATGATGTTAGATGCGGAGATCTATGTGGACCGGATTGCAGATATGCGGATCAACGATATGAACGCCATGCTGGAAGCAGTACGGAAGATGGCCCTGATGAAGCAGGACGGACAGGACGATCTTGCCACCCGGACATTGGAGCTGGCCCAGGTGCGGGAGGATGACTATTTCGGTCATGTGCTTGCCGACGATCTGAAGGCGATCCTCCGTGACATTCGGGAGGAACACAGCAACGATACCACAACGGCAGACACACCCTCTATTGCAGAGGAAGTTCAGAGCCAGTTGCAGGATGCCATGAACTTTGAGTGCAGTGACGCTGAGAAACAGGCAAGGATATTCCTTACGACATTCGGCATTGACTACGACGCCATTACCAAGGAGCAATTTATCAATCTCATCGAAGTGTTAAAGTTGTCCAAACACATGAAAAGCCCAACTAACCAGCGTGGCAAGGCACTGCCATACCAGCCGCATGGAAAAGGGAAACGGAAACGCAAATAAACAGAAAAACACGCCATACTCAGCCTTTGAAGCTGAATATGGAGTGTTTTTTCGTTGACCAATCCCGTCTGACAGATGCTCATTTCGTGTTATTTGGCTAACACTGTTTTACGAACACCTGCCCTTTGGCGGGCTTTTTTTATAAAAGGACGGGCGAACAGAGAGAAAACGCGGTCAATAAGGGTGAAGTACTTCAACCCAAACGAAAGGAGGCAGGAGCATGAAGGACGAGGAAATTCTGCAGCTGTACCGAGAACGAAGCGAAGCAGCCTTAACCGAAACCGAGCGGCAGTACGGCGCCCTGTGCGGCACCATCGCCCGAAATATCCTGCAGAACAGGCAGGACGCCGAAGAATGTGTGAATGATACCTGGCACCGCGCGTGGAACAGTATCCCGCCGGAAGAGCCGCGGAGCCTGGCGGCCTATTTGGGGCGCATTACCCGTAACCTGGCGCTGAACCGGCTGGAAAAGCAAAACCGGCAAAAACGCGGCGGCGGGGAAATGACGCTCATCTGGGAGGAGCTGGGCGAGATGCTGCCCGACCGGGAAACACCGGAGCAAACCTGGGAGCGCGCGGCGGTAAAAGCGACGCTGGAGCGCTTTCTGCGCGAGCGGACGGCGGAGGAACGGATTTTATTCCTGCGGCGGTACTGGTGGGCGGAGCCGGTAAAAACGGCGGCCGAACACTGCGGCATTCCCCCGCGGCGGGCCAGGAGAATACTGGAGCGGCTGCGGCGCGACCTGCGCAATGAGCTGGAAAAGGAGGAAATTACGCTATGAAGCGGGAAGACCTGTGGGAACTGCTGGGTGAAACCCCGGCAGAGATGATAGAGGAAGCGAGTATCCCCCGGAAAGGGAACAAGGTACTGTGGCTGCGGCGGGCGCTGCCCTTGGCGGCCGCTGTGGTGCTGCTGACTGCTACGGCGGTGGCGGCAGGGAAATACTTTGGCTGGAAAGACGTACTGGGTACCCCGACCAAGGAAGTGGAGGAAAACACCGAGCCGCTGGGCGTGACGGTGAATGCCGAAGATATCACCTTTACGGTGACGGAAGCGCTGGCGGATGAGCGGGTGCTGTACCTGCTGTGGGAAATGCGGGCGCCCGCGGCCATCTTCGATGAGAGAAGCACGGTGGAGGGCTGGCTGGATTTTGGCGAAGCGAGCGTGGATACCAGCGGCGGGTATATTTTCTCGGCGGAGCGGCCCAAGGAGAAGAGCAATATCCTGTGCGGCTATATGGTGGCGGACTGGAACGATGCCATGCAAAATAGCGCTGCCCACCTGCGGGTGAGCGGGCTGGGGCATCTGGAACGGACGGGAGATACCTTTATTGCGAAGGTGGATATGAAAGCGCTGTGCGACAGTGCAGTGCGTAAGGGGATAGATCTTGACGAGTGGATCTCGGATTACCCGCAGATGATAAGTGACGGCGAGGGCGGCTATGAGGTGCGCAACACCGATGGTGAAGTGGTGCAAACCATTGATATGGCGTACTATGAAGACGGAAGACTGTATGTTTTTTCACGCAGCAGGGAGGACTGTATTGAACCGGACAGCCCGCCCCATGGAGTCCTTTGCGACAGCACAGGGGAGAGAGTGGAGAATGTCGGTGGGTCTGGCGGTATTTTCCATCATGTGATTTATTATGATGTGGCGGAGGAGGAACTGCCGAACCTGCAATTTATCCAGCCGGGAAGATGGCAGCGGGTACCGGATTATGACGCCGAGTGGGAGGTCAGCTTTGATATTCCGCAGACGGTGGAGAGTGTGGAGCTGGCTGCGGCGGAGGGCGTAACGGTGAAATGCTCTCCGGTCTCGATGGAAATCACGATAAACCAACCGGTAGACTCGTCGCTGGGTTGGGCAGTGTATTTGAAAGACGGTACGGCGGTCGAGCTGAGAAGCAGAGACGGGAACCAGACAGCAACAAAAACAGAAATGAAGATGATATTCTGCAGAGCCATAGCACCGGAGGAGATTGAGGCAATCTACTGCGGCGGAGTCAACCTTTTGCGGCAATCCCCCGCAGCGGAGGACGAACCGGCTTTCGAGGAGATATTTGACCGCTATTACTATAGGGAGCCGTTTGCGGGATACAGGCTTGAGGAGCCGGTTCGGGGCGTGACGGCATTCTACAGCCGACAGAAAGGAACCCCGTTTACCGCACTGCAGGCCGGAACGGTCGTATATACTGCGGACAAAGGCTGGAACCAAGGAATGGGTCGGTGTATCCTGATACGGCAGGAAAACGGGCTGTATGCGGTATATGCCCATTGCGAGGAGCTTTATGTGCAGGCAGGCGATGAAGTGATCGCTTATACGCAGCTGGGAACAACGGGAGACAGCGGAAATTTCGGAAACGGTTCTTCGGGAGTTTTCGGCATTGAGTTCAGTCTGGTGCGGGAGGAGGATATAACGCTGAAGACCGCCCGGGACGGAACCGTGACGGGCTTTACGGTAGGCCGGAACGCATATGAGAACCCTGTTCTGCCCATGGAAACTGTGGAGTGGACAGAGGACAGCGCATACATTGCTCCGGCGAAAAACGGGACAATGTCCCGAGGGGTAATCGGGGTAAGCCGTCCTACTTACCGGCTTTTTGAAGCGCCGGCGGGAACCGCAGCGGTCGCCATGCGAGATGGTGTGGTGGAAAGCGTGGGCAATACTATTTCCGGCATGGGAGGAAATCAGGTCTTGATCCGGCACGAGGATGGCAGCGCAATCCTGTACGGACACCTGAAAAATGTAACCCTAAAGCCCGGCGATACGGTGAAGCAGGGCGAAAAACTGGGAGAATGCAGCGACAGCGGCAATACATGGGTAGCAGGTGTTGGCGTGATATACTACTCTGCATACCCCGAAAAGTGAATAACAGCATGGAAACTGCCCCCGACTGAAACGGTCGGGGGCAGTTAGGTGGTATTATGAAGGTCAGCACTGGCTCATCAGGCGGATGTAGAACTCCACCGCACGGCCGATGACTTCGGTGCGGATGCGCTCATTGTTGCCGTGGATGGTGCTGCGCTCCTCGGCGGTGAGATCCATGGCGGAGAAGCGGTAAACATGGTTGCTGACGGGACCGTAATGACGGCTGTCGCTGCACTGCACCATCAGGTACGGGGAGACGATGGAGCCCTGCCAGGTGCCTGCCACGGCGGAAGCGACCTTATCCCACGCGGGGCAGTCGGTTTCGCTGATGGGGCTGGGGTTCATGCCCTCCACATTGCGCAGGGTAATGGCATCATTGCCGATGACACCGCGGATGTACTCCATGGCGCTATCCATGGTATCGGCGGGGTTAAGACGCATATTGCTGACCATGCTGGCACTGGGCGGAATAACATTGCTGGCCTTGCTGCCCTGCATCTGGGTAAAGGCGACGGTGGTGCGCATCAGGGCATTCAGTTCGCCGCCCTGCTTTTTGCACAGGTTATCCAGCACGCCGCCAAACAGCCACAGATTGGCAAAGATCATGCGGTAAAGGAAGGTAGAGTGGCGGCCGAGGGTATCGAACATCTTGGCGGCCGGGGCGGTAATGTGCATGGGGAAGGGATGGTTTTCCACCTTGCAGCAGGCATCGGCCAGCACGCCCACCGGGGTATGGGGCTTGGGGGCGGAGGCATGACCGCCGGCGGAAGAAACGCTATATTCCAGGTTCATCATGCCCTTTTCGGCAATGCCGATGAGGGCGCAGGGCTGCTTGACGCCGGGGAAGACATCTTCGACCACCGCGCCGCCTTCATCCACCACCAGCTGGATATTGATGTGGTGCTCCTGGAACCACTCGACGATATTGATGGCGCCGCGGCCGTTGATTTCCTCCTGACCGGAGAACGCAAAGTATACGTCCTGCTCCGGCTGGAAGCCTTCGGCAATAAGATGATCGGCGGCAGTCAGCACACCGTTAAAGGTTACTTTGGTATCCAGAGTGCCGCGGCCCCACAGCACGCCGTCTTCGATGATGCCCTCAAACGGAGGTTTTTTCCAGTTTTCTTCCTCCACCGGGACCACATCAAAGTGCGCCATCATCACCGAAGCTTCCTCGTGGGATTTGCCGGCCCAGTAGAACAGCAGCCCGCGATCCGGCAGGCGGGTGAGGGTGCATTTTTCATAAACATGGGGATACAGCTGCGGCAGCAGGGCGATGAGCTTTTCAAATTCAGCAGGATCCTCCTTGCTGGCGTCATCGTAGCTGACGGTACGGCAGCGGATAAGCTGCTGCAGATTGGAAACGGCGGCCTCGCGGTCAAATTCCACCGGGGCATAGGTTTTGGCAGCTTCGGCCTTGGGACGGAACGCTGCGGTGCGCAGCAGCACCACAGCCAGTAGCAGGACGATAACAGCCAAAACGATGTACAAAACGATCATGACAGAAAACCTCCTTGCAGTATTTTATGGGGATTACAGAATTCCCTTTTTGTACAGAATGCGGGCGACCCCTACGGTAAACAGCACACTGACCGGCACCATAATGCCGACGGTGCTGGCATTGAGCGCAGGGACAAAGATAAACAGTACCAGCATCAGGCAGATGGGGGCAATGGAAAGCTTGGCGTTTTTGGAGATGAACACAACCCCCAGTCCGCCGAATAGGGCGGGCAGAATTTGCGCGAAAGCGGGGGCCAGAGCGGGACTTTCCAGCACCGGGGTAAGCGGAATGATGAGAATGACGCCCAGAAGGATAATAACCGTGGTGACAATGCTGGAAATGGCGATGGCCACCGTAGAGACAATTTCGCCTTCTTCACTATGGGCCTTGACATCGGCCTGCTCCAGGGCATTCAGGGCGCAGGGCAGCTTAAGATTGCTGATATTGCCGGTGACAAAGGAAAGGTAGCTGCCGCCCGCGCC
Source organism: Oscillospiraceae bacterium (assembly GCA_003453215.1). Taxonomy (GTDB): domain Bacteria; phylum Bacillota; class Clostridia; order Oscillospirales; family Ruminococcaceae; genus Angelakisella. Next base: position 6,800 of record DMMB01000038.1, read on the forward strand.
CAGCATGGGCACATAGGTCAGCGTTTCGATAAATCCAACCGCCCAGTACATGGGGGCGGTGGCGATAAGGCCCATCAGGAGGCCCTTGCCATCGGCAGGGGCATGGAAGATGATAGAGACGGCGGCGGGGAACATCAGCAGCAGAACCATCATCGAAAGGTTCCAGATGCGGCCGTAATGATGGACGGAATCCATATAAGTCATATTTGCTTTTTTCATGGTGGTATCCTCCTTTCCCTCAGGACAGCCAGCCAGTGATGGGAATGGCGGAAGCCATGCCGAGAATGAGACTCATCGGCAGGGCATAATCGCCCACCCAGCGCCAGCCGGTCTTTTTCATGATAAGACCGCACAGAGCCATGATAACGGCGGAGACGACCATGACGCACACCGGGATGAGCCCGGAAGGATCACCATGGAAGATGGTGCCGAAATCGCAGAACACATAGCCGAGGAAAGCGGCGATCATACCGATGAACAGGGCGGAGGAGAGAATGTCGCCCCAGCGCTTATCGCGATTTTCTATCTTGGTCATGCCATTTTGCAGCTTTTTCCCAATCAATGCCACTAACCAGATGCCCAGCATGATGCTGATAGTCATGACCCAGGCGATGGTGACGTACTGGGAAGCGGTCAGGGATTCCACCTGCCCGAAGGTGAGGCCCATGGCACTTTCGGCATTGGTGGCGGCAATGGTCTCGTAGGAGAGGGAGCCGACGACCGAAAGGCGCAGCCAGGGCAGCGGCAGGCCGAGGTCTTTGGAGAGGGTGATAACACTGATGACGATGGCGACGGCCGGGGCAATGGTAAAGACGCCGGCGGTGACCATGGTTTTGCGCAGCTTTTGCTGGTCCATGCCAATTTCCTTGCTGCGGCGGATGGCCCGTACTAGGAAGAACACAGACTGTGCCAGAACGGCCAGAATAATAATGCCGGCCAGCACAAACAGTACCGGGCTGTTAACGGAAAAATTCACACACTGTCACTCCTTTGCAGGGAACTTTGGGGGTGCCGTCCGAGGGAAAGGGACACTCCTATCATGCAATATTTTAGCACATAAAAGGGCGAAAGGAAAGACAATGTTTACGATGGATAGTCATTTGTTTTTGGCACAAATACACAGAAGGACGCCGGCGGAAAATGCCGGCATCGCTCCGTTCGAAAAATCAGAGGTATTTCCACTGTTCAACATCAAAGACGCCATGGGTGGTAATTTTAAGGGCAGGAATGACCGGAAGACTTAAAAAAGAAAGAGTCATAAAGGGATCGATGCCGGGGGAGACGCCAAGGCGGTGGGCAGCGGCTTTGGCCTGCTCCAGCCGATCGTTGACCTCTTCCAGCGGGGCGTCGCTCATCAATCCCGCAACCGGCAGGGGCAGTTCGGATAGGATATGGCCATTTTCCACCACAACCATGCCGCCTTCCAGCTGGGCAATACGGTTGATGGCCAGGGCCAAGTCGTCATCTCCGGCGCCGATGGCAATGATGTTGTGGGAATCGTGAGCGACGCTGGTTGCCACCGCGCCGCGCTGCAGGCCATAGCCTTTTACATAGCCCAGGCCAATGTGACCGGTGTGATGGTGGCGCTCGGCCACAGCTATTTTAAGCAGATCGCGGGTGGGAACGGGGGCTTCGGCCCGGCCTAGGTTTTGGGTAATGAGTTCCCCCGGAACGATGCCGATGACCGGCAGCTCCCCGGCGGCTAATTGCTGGGGGGAGACCGCTTCCAGGTGGAACGTCTCATGCGCCCGCCGGGCAAGGGCGGGTTCGATGGCGGGGGCATCAAAGGGGAGAACTTCACCCTCGGTAAAGACGCAGCGCCCGCGCTTATAGACCTGCTGGATTTGGAAATGGCGGAAATCATCAAAGATCACCAGATCGGCCAGGTAACCGGGAGCAATGGCGCCTTTGTTGTTCATCAGGAAGTAACGGGCGGCATGGTGGCTGGCGGCCTTGATGGCAATGATCGGATCCACGCCGCAGGCAATGGCTTCCCGGATAATATAGTCGATGTGGCCGCCCTGCAGCAGATCCAGCGGATGTTTATCATCGGTGGCAAACATACAGCGGGAATAGTACTGTTGATTTAAAAGCGGCAGCAGCGCCCGCAGATTATGGGCGGCAGTGCCCTCCCGTATCATGATGAATTGGCCCAGCTGCAGCTTTTCCAGAGCGTCCTGGTAGGTGCTGCACTCATGATCGGAATAGACACCGGCGGCAATGTAGGCATTGAGCGCCGCCCCGGAAAGACCGGGCGCATGGCCATCGATCTTTTTGTGGTGAGCCTGGCAGGCTAAAATTTTGCGGATAACATCTGGATCACCCTGGATAACGCCGGGATAATTCATCATTTCCGCCAGCCCCAGTACGCGGGGATGATCGTACAGGGCATCAATGGCCTGATAATCCAGGGTGCAGCCGCTTTCATCCATGGGGGTGGCAGGGACGCAGCTGGGCAGCATAAAGTGTACATCAATGGGCAGTCCCTCGGTGGCCTGCAGCATATAGCGTATGCCATCGGTTCCCATCACGTTGGCTATTTCATGCGGATCGGTAATAACGGTGGTGGTGCCATGCCGGAGGACGGCGCGGGCAAATTCCGCCGGGGAAACCAGACTGCTTTCCAGATGAATGTGCGCATCGATGAACCCGGGGGAAACAAATTGGCCGGAGACATCCATTTCCTGCAGGCCGTGGTAGCTGCCGATGCCCGCAATGAGGCCATCGGAAACGGCAATATCTCCGTGGCAAAAATCGTTGCTGAATACATTGAGATAGGTGGCGTTTTTAAATACCACATCGGCGGGTTCTTCTCCGCACGCTACCCGGATCAAACGGAGTTTGCGGTCCAGCTTGCGCTCCACACACTGGGCGATGGTTTCCTGCGGTTTCATGGCGTTCCTCCTTTACGGCTTCAGAATTGTTCAGCTTTTTCGATGAGTTTCCGATAAATGCGGTCGCGCATCCAGGGCTCGGTGCAGGCGGTCAGTGCTTCCTGCGGGGCGAACCACCGCACGCCGCTGTTTTCATCAGGCTTTATCCGCAGCGGCTCGGTGTCATCGGCTTCAATGAGATAGGTTCCGTTGAGGTGCAGATGGGAGGGCACATACTGCCCCCGCTTTTCATGCCCCTCTACGGTGAGAATTTCGACCGAAAACAGTTCTTCGCGGACGGGGCGGAGCCTGTGCAGTCCCGTTTCCTCAGCCACCTCCCGTAGGGCAACCGCCAGCAGGTCAGTTTCCCCATCGGCGTGGCCGCCGGTCCAGCTCCAGCTGTGATAAATGTTGTGATAGATCATCAGTACCTTATCCCGCGCGGGGTTTACCACCCAGGCCGAAGCGGTAAAGTGGGCGGTTTCATTCTGTCGGGTAAAGCTATCCGGCTGCTTTAGCGCGGCCAGCAGCAGCGGCAGGTCACGCTGTTCCTGCTCATTGTACGGCCGGTAGGCGGCCAGTTGGGCTTGCAGATCATGGGGCATGACGGTTCCTCCTTGGCAGGGTGGATGCAGCAGGCAGGGGAAGAGGGCCGTGGCTCCGGCCGAAGGCCGGAGCGCTCCGCGCCCTGGCTGCCCGCCTTTTCTCTGTACAAAGTATAACATGACCCACGCAAAGAAAAAAGCCCCCGAAGGGGCTTTTTCATCGCAGTTGGTTTAGTCGTGCCGGATGGCTTCCAGAGCGGAAATCTTTACGGCGCGGTTGGCGGGGATGAAGCCGAAAATAATACCGACCAGCATCGAGAACGCCATGGCCAGCAGTACCAGCCACCACGGGATGATGGAAACCGAACCGGTGCCGCCGAAGCTGAGTCCCAGCGAAGCCAGGAGATTGGCCACCAGCGGTACATTGTTCAGCAGGTAGCTGATGAGGAAACTGAGTCCCACCCCCACAACACCGCCGATCAGACCGATCATGGCCGATTCGGTGAGGAACATGGCGCGGATGGAACCAAGTTCAGCACCCAATACCTTCATAACACCAATCTCTTTGGTGCGCTCATAGATGGACATGACCATGGTATTGGCAATGCCGATGGCGGCAACAAACAGGGAGATGGCCGCCAGACCGCCCAGCATGGTCTGGATCATGGTAAGCTGTTCATCGAACGCCTTACGGGTATCTTCCATGGAAGAACACTGGAAGCCCATATCTTCAATGGCTTCCTGTATGGCGGCGACGGAGGCCGCGTCCACACACTTCACCCGTACATCATCGTAGTTGGTGGCTTCGGTGGGGGCTTTCTCGCCGGAGGCTTTGTAGTATTTCTGCTCCAGCGCCTTCAGCTGGTTGATGTCCATGAAGATGCACTCGCTGGTCTCCCAGCCTTTGTTCCAGTCCTCGGTCATCACACCGGTGATGTTGGGGGTAACTTCCAGTATGGTTTTGCTGTTGCCGTTGTTATCATAGCTTTCGGAATACATGATGAGCTTATCCTTCATCACATCCACAAAAGGCTTTTTGGGGTTGCCCATGGCATCGGTCTGGTACCGGTCCACATAAGCATTGCGTGTTTTTTTGGTATCCCGGAAGTTGTACGCCACATTGGCGCCTACGACCATGCTGTAATCCTTATTGCTATCCGCAAAGGAAGAACCTTCATCCAGCGAATAGCCCAGGGCATCAAACGCTTCGGCGTAAATGCCGATGATCTGAGTATAGGCATCGTAGCGGCCATTGCGGGATTTCAGCCGGAAGCTGACCCGGCTATTATAAAATGGGGTAGCGATCTGTACATTGTCCATCGCCTGAATTTGGGCAAGGGCTTTATCATCCAGCTTGGTTTCGCCTCCGCCGTAATTATAGACCTGAATGATGGTGAGATCGCCCCACTCTGCCAGCATCTGCATCATCGATTCCCTAGCGCCGATACCGAGCGAGACCATCAATATGATGGCGCACACGCCGATGACAACACCGATGATCGTCAGGGCGGTACGCACCCGGCGGCGGGTCAGATTGCGCAGGCAGACGCTAAGAAGGTCAGATATCCTCATCTTCGTCTACGCTCTCCTTTTTGTTTTTACGCAGCTTCAGGTACAAAAATACACCGGCAGCCACAACTACCACGCCGACAATCACCCAGAACCAGGGGAAACCGGTCGCTTCGGGCTCCGCAGGGCCTACGGGGTCAATGGGATCCACAGGATCGGTGGGACCATAAATGTCATCGTAGCTGACTGCGCTGGTGACAAAGGGAACCGATACGGTGCGCTGGTTCATGTTGGTATCCTCATAGGTAATGATGACTTCGCCTACAATTTCGCCCTTATCATTGGCAGTGATGTAGAAATCTGCGCTGGAGGTTGTGCCGGAAGAAAGGTTGCCGAGATACTGTTCTTCGCCGTTATTGGAAAGGGCATCGCAGCTCAGCTTGGCGGAAAGATTGTAAATATCGGTACGGCTCTTATTAACAAAGTTGACGGAGAGGTTATTTTCCTCGCCTATGAAGATCTGTTGGGGCAGGTCAATACCGGTTACCGTAAAGCGGTCCACCTGCAGCACCGGCATACTGATAGTCTCGGTGGTTTTGGCATTGCGGCGCACGCCGTTATCCAGGTAGTCGTAGGTAAAGTCTACGGAGAGGGAGTGGGACTGCGCTGCCGCAGTGGGTTTGACCGTCACATTTACAGTCTTGGTAACAGTGCCTTCGGCCGCCAGCGATTCAATATAGAAAGAATTGGAGCTGCTGGTCAGCATCATGGCATCGGGCAGGGTCATGGTCACCATCATGTTTTCCACGGCCATGGTCTTGCTGGTATTGCGGAAGGTCATGGTGATATTGCGGGTCTCACCGGCCACCAGGTCGCCTTTGCCGTAGCTGTAGCTGCTGATGATGACATAGGGCTGCGCTGCGGTAGTCTCCTCATCCGGCTTTTTGTCGTTTTCCTTTTCTGGCACGATGGTCGCATTGTCAATCTTGCAGGAAAGGATGGCATTGTAGTTGCCCTGCGTCACAATGAGCTTGAGGGTGTTATCATTGCCGCCCACATAATACACGCCGGTCAGCTTAACAGTATAGCCCTTGCCCTCCCATGGGGCGATCTTCGCATTGGCGGAGGGGGTGGTGTTCCCCGCAAGGAAGCTGCTGTCGCCGGGGGTGGTCACAGAGAAATTCTCGGCGTTATAGCTGTTTCCCTGACTGGCAACAAAGGCGGCAAAGTCCGGATCGTTGACATACAGGGTCAGGTCCACATAGTTGCCCTTGGCAATTTCGGTGCTGGGAGCCTGCGTACCATTCAGTTTGCCCGGGTAGCGGGTATATTTGGGATCGCCGCCGCCGGTGGCCTTGTGATACTGCTGCCAGTAGGAGGCGCTGGGGCAAATGGCGTCCAACTGGAAGCTGGTAATGGAAGCGCTGCCGCCCAGCGTGTCCTTCAGGCGAAAGACCGGGGTAATGGTGATGCTGTCGGTCAGTTCAATCTCATCACCGTCATTTATGGGTGTGCTATCGCCGTAGGTGGCACTTGCAAATTCATAGCCGGGGTTCGCAGTAAAAGAAACCTTGACCTTTTTTACATCATTGGGCAACGTTTGAGAAAGCGTAGTGCTGTTCAAAAAGACAGAAACGGTTTTGGAGTCTGCGCCTTCAGCTGTGCCCGTAGCTGTTGTGTATGTAAGAGTTATTTTGCCATTTGCCAATGAACCGTCAGCGGCAGTAATGGTATAGGGCGGGTCGGCCGCCATCGCCACCGTACTCAGCAGCATGGCCAGCACCAGCAGAAACGTCAGGAACTTGCAGATTTTTTTCACGGTTGTACTCCTCCTTGGCCGGCGGCCAGTGTGTTATCGGTAAATTGCAGGGTCTCCGGCAGCTCCTCGGCAGGGGCGGCAGGAGGGCCTTGGATCGCCTTGGCATGGCGGTGGTCCTCATTGGAGATGATGCGTCCATCGGAAATGGTCACAATGCGGTCGCAGTATTCCGCCAGGCTGCGGTCATGCGTTACCAGAATAATCGTAGTGCCTTTTTCCCGGGCAAAGCGCAGGAACATCTCCATGACCTCTTTGGTCGTCTTGGTATCCAGGTTGCCGGTTGGTTCATCGGCAAAGACCACTTCAGGATTGGTAACAAAGGCGCGGGCAATGCCCACGCGCTGCTGCTGGCCGCCGCTCATTTCATTGGGGCGGTGATCCATACGCGCGCCCAGTCCCACCTGTTTCAGCATCTCCCGGGCGGCAGCCTCCCGCTTTTTGCGGGGCACCCGCCGGAACATCAGCGGCATGGCCACATTTTCCACAGCGGTCATTCCCTGAATCAGGTTGTAGGACTGGAACACAAAGCCGATGTGCTTCTGCCGAAAGACCGCCAGCTCCTTTTCGCTCATTTTGGAGATGGTTTCTCCTTTGATCTTTACTGTGCCGCGGGTGGGCTTTTCCAGCCCGGCCAGCTGGTTCAGCAGTGTGGATTTACCGCTGCCGGAGGTACCAAGGATACAGCACACCTGCCCCTGTTCAATGGTCAGGTCGATATTATCCAGCGCTACAACCTTTTCATCGCCGGTCCGGTACACCTTGCGGAGATTTTTGGTCTCCACCATATATTGCACAGCACTTCCTCCCCTCGCAGATGATTGCTTTTCGCATAAATAATAAGTGCCTGGTTGGATGGATTTTATTGCACCGTAAAACAAAAAATGCAAAAAAATAATACCAACAAACTGTACTAATGCCAATAGTACAGTCAGCATACCATTTTTCCCCTTTTTAGTCAACGCAGTACACAGCAAATTCATAAAATATTAAAGAACGGAAAAACAAAATAAAAGGAAAAAGTTCCCGCACCGGTTACAGTGCGGGAACTCTTGTAAAACTGGTTCCTGTTGCCGTTTGCAGCCGGCACAGGATTTTTGGGAAAGGAGCCGAAGGGAAAAGAAAATGAGGACAAAACGAAAAAGTAGAAGGATGGAAGATAAGGAGGAGAAAGAAAAACCTTCGGCCGGGCTTTTATCGCCCTGATTTATTCCACGCCCTTATCATATACGGTTAATGTGATGACTGTGTGAAGAAATCAGGAAAAATCCGAATGATTTTCTTCACTTTGGGCGGTTAAAGCGCCCTCGGGCAGCAGCGGCAGGCGGAACCAGAAATCGCTGCCCTCTCCCGGGGTGCTGGCCACGCCGTATTCGGCGCCATGGGCTTCCAGTACCCCTTTCACGATGGAAAGGCCCAAACCGGCTCCTACGGTGGAGCGGCGGTGGTTTTTATCCACCTTGTAGTAGCGGTCCCACACGTAGGGCAGGCTTTCGGCCGGGATACCCTCGCCGTGATCGATGACCTCCACCTTGACGGTGCCGTTTTCTACCGTCTGCCGTACCAGTACGGCCCGGTCGGCGCCGGCATAGTTGATGGCGTTATTGATGAGATTGTAAAGCACCTGCGTCATGCGCAGCCGGTCGGCCATTACCATGGCGTCCTCATTGGCTTCCAGCGTAATGGTGTAGCCATCGTGCAGCACCAGTTTGGCGTACCGCCCCATAATGCCGCGGATCATTTTCGTCAGGTTCAGCGGTTCCGGTTCGGGGGTCTGTGCGCCGCTTTGCAGCCGGGAAAGATCCAGCAGATCATTGACCAGGTCGGTCAGGCGGCGGGCCTCATCTATAATAATCTGCACGTTTTCCGGGGTATTTTCGCCGGGCAGGTCGCGCATTACCTCGGCATAGCCGGTGATCATGGTCAGCGGGGTGCGCAGGTCATGGCTTACATTGGCAATAAATTCTTGCCGCAGGTGCTCCACTTTGCTCAGCTCCCGGCTGGCGTAGTTCAGGGTGTCGGCCAGTTCGGTGACTTCGCGGTAGGTACCGCCGGTAAAGTGGGCGCCGTAATCGCCGGTGGCCAGTTGTTTGGCGCTCTTGGTAATGCGGATAATCGGCCGGGAAATCATATTGGAAAGCAGCAGAACCAGCAGGATGGAAAAGGCCGCCATAATGACGGTGATGATGACCAGCTGGGCCCGCAGCGTTTCTACGGTGGTATTAATGGGGGTAATGGTGGCATCCACCATTACCATGACCGGTTCGGCGTCCTCCCCCTCCCCCCGGAATGCCAGAATGCCGTACAGCAGCTGTTCGGTGGAGGCATTTTGAACGGAGGCTTTTCCCTGCATGGCGGGGGAAAGCTCCAACAGCTGATAATTTTCCAGGACAGTACCGCCGCCTTCCACCGCCTGCTGGTACAGCAACGCCGCCTGGTCGGTCAGCAGCATATGCAGAATACAGGAAGGCTGGTTGCCGGAGGTCAGCACCGGGGTGCCGTCTTCCCGCACAATATGCACACAGATAAGATCCTGCCGGGTCAGCCGGTTTATTTCGGTGTAGAAGTTTTCATCGTTGATGCTGGCGGCAATTTCTTCGGCGGTATTTTTGATGGAGCCGGTTTTGATGGATTTGTAGAAGCTTTCCAGAAAGACAATCTGCAGCAGCCACAGCAGCATCAGCAGCAGCGCCACAAACATAGCAAAGCTGCCCACCAGCTTCCAGCGGATGCCCAGGTGGGAAAAACGGCTTTGTTTTGGCTGCGGGGCAGGGGAGGGCTCAGTTGGCGTCTCCGTCTGCTTCGCTTTCCGGCTCTGCCACAGTTTCAAAGCGGTATCCAACTCCTCTTAATGTGATAATGCACCGGCTGTACCGGCCCAGGCTCTTGCGCAGCAGCTTTACATGGGTATCCAGCGTGCGGTCATCGCCGTAAAAATCGTAGCCCCACACATCGTGGATCAGCCGTTCGCGGGTGAGGGCGACGCCGCGGTTGCGCACCATGTAGAAAAACAGGTCATATTCTTTGGGGGACATCTCAATGCGCTGCTCATCGATAAAGACCAGCCGCGCGGTAAAATCCACCGTCAGCCCTTCAAAAACAAAGCGGTTATTCTCTTCGCCGCCGCTGCGCTTGATAATCGCGGCCACCCGCATCATCAGCTCTTTGGGGGAAAAGGGCTTTACCACATAGTCGTCAATCCCCAGTTCAAAGCCGTGAATGCGGTCATATTCTTCGCCGCGGGCGGAAAGCATGATAATCGGCGTGCGGTTGTATTTTCGAATTTCGCGGCAGGCGGAAAAGCCGTCCAGCTCCGGCATCATCACATCCATGATGATAAGATCGAACGGTTCGGTACGGCACAGGTCAATGGCCTCCATACCGTTGGCGGCTTCGCTTACCCGGTATCCCTCAAATACAGCATATTTTTTGATAATTTCCCGGATTTTGGCTTCATCGTCCACCACCAAAATGTGATACATGGCTTTTTCCTCCTTTGTATGGCAGTTGTATGGTCAATTTAAAATCGGTTAAGTGCGCTTGTTTAAAAGTATTATAGCATATCCGCCGCCGCCGATGCTATAACCTTTACGAAATGTTAATATTTCTCCTATTGCGTTCCCGGGTTTTTGCAGTAAAATAGGAACAGAAATTTCCGACCGACCGGTCGGTCAATGATTTTTATCTTCAATTTTGCCCCGGAAATGGAGAAACCGCCCTATGCTTTCCCGCCTCAGCGTCAAAAAGCCCATGACCATCTTCGTCTGCGTGGTACTGGTGCTCATTCTTGGTGTTATGTCTTTCATCAATATGACCACCGACCTTCTGCCGAACATGGATCTTCCCTATGCCATTGCCTATACCACCTACATCGGCGCCAGCCCGGAACAGGTGGAACAGAGCGTGACCAAAACGCTGGAGAGTGCCCTGGCCACCACCAGCGGCGTCAAAAATATTACCAGTATCTCGCAGGAAAATGTCAGTATTGTCGTGCTGGAATTTGAGGAAGGCACCGGCATGGATTCCGCCATGATCGAAATGAATGCCAGCCTCGATCAAATCAGCGGTAGCCTGCCCGATGGTGCCGGCAGCCCAGTGCTGATGAAAATCAATCCGGATATGCTGCCCATTATGGTGCTGGCGGTGGATAGCGATAATATGGCTCGGAATGAGCTTTCGGAATTCACCTCCTCCACCGTCATTCCAGCGTTGGAACGGGTGGATGGCGTGGCCTCGGTCTCCGGCAGCGGCCTGGTGGAAAGCCAGATCCGCGTGGAACTGGATCAGGCCAAAATTGATGAACTGAATGATAAAGTGCTGGCCGCGATTGATAGTTCGCTGGCCGAAGCCGAAAAGCAGCTCAAAGACTCCCGCAAACAGATTGAGGACGGCAAAAAGAAGCTGGAAGAACAAAGCGGGACTGCCTATGCCCAGCTGGTAGCGGCTGCGCAGCAGCTGGCCGATGCCAAAGATCAGGCGTCACTCGGCTCTACCATCACCGGTGCCGAAGACAAGGCGCTGCAGGCAGTCTTGGCCCAGTATGATGATATGGTAAATCTGCGGGACCGCTACAATGCCAGCGAAGAGTATGCCCGTTCCCATCTTTCCGCGGTAAAGTATGCCGAACTGCAGTCGCTGCAGCTCACCCGCACCCAGTTGCGCGCCGAGCTGAAAACCGCCCAGTCCTCGCTGGAGGCGGCCGAAGCTACCCTGAAAGAGATTGGCAGTAATGAAGCCGCCCTGCAGCAGGATGTAACCAATGCGGAAGATGCCCAGACCGCGGCCCAAACCGCCTATGATGAGGCATTGGCCGGCGCACCGGAGCGCCTCAAGGAGGATTCCGGCTGGCAGGAGCTTCTGCAGCGGGAAAAAGAGCAGCAGGCCACCGTGGATGACCTGCAGGCGCAGTTGGAGCAGGATCCCGATAACACCGAGCTGCAAACCCAGCTTAATACTGCCAAAGCCGAACTTGCCGACATTCAAACAGTGCAGAACGCTTATCTCACCCGCAATGATCCCCAGACCGTTGCCGCCGCGGAAAAACTTTCTGCCGCAGGGCAGGAGGTAACCCGCGCCCAAAGCCGCCTGACGGCGTTCCAGCAGGCTACCGAAGCCAAGGCCGATTCCCAGCAGACCATTGCGGATAACACCAAAGCCATCGCGGAAAACACCGCCGCCATCAAAGGCGTGCTGGGGGAGACCGAGGGGCAGAAGTGGCTCGAAAGCCACGATCAGGTGCAGGATGACTACAATTCCATTACGGAGCTGAATACGGCGATCAATACGCTGGAACCCCGGATTCCGGAACTGAAAAAAGAGCTGGAAACCGCCCAGTCCAGCCTGAAAGATCTTGATGCGGCGCTCTCACAGCTGGATAAGGCCCAGACCGAGCTGGAAACCGGCAAAATGGAACTTTCCGAGCAGCTTATTCTGGCTACGCTGCAGCTGCAGCAGGCGGAACAGGCGCTGGATAGTGCCGAAGAACAGTTCCGCCAGCAGCGCGATGCCGCCTACGAGGCCGCCGGGCTGGATGGAATTCTCACCCAGTCCACCATTTCGCAGCTGCTTATGGCGCAGAATTTCTCCATGCCTGCCGGCTATATCCAAAGCGCCGAGGGGCAGAATGCTCTCAAGGTCGGCGATAAATTTACCAGCCTAGAGGAGCTGCAGAACTGGGTGCTCTTCAATTACGATGTCGGTGATGTGGGGGAGATCCGCCTGACCGATATTGCCACCGTCCGCCTGGCGGATAACGCCGAAGAGCTGTATGCCAAAATTAACGGCAACGATGGCGTTCTGCTTACGGTACAGAAGTCCTCCATCGCCTCCACTTCCGGCGCGTGCGATAATCTTTATGCCGCTATGGCAAAGCTGGAGGAAAAATACGAGGGGCTGCACCTTACCGCCCTCAGCGATCAGGGTCAGTACATCGATCTGGTCATCAGTTCGGTGCTGGAAAACCTGCTGTTCGGCGCGCTGCTTGCGGTCGTCGTTCTTATGCTGTTCCTGCGGGATTTCCGCCCCACCATCATTGTGGCGCTCAGCATCCCGGTCAGCCTGCTGCTGGCGGTGGTACTTATGTACTTCTCCGGCGTCACCCTCAATATCATCTCGCTCTCCGGCCTGGCGCTGGGCGTCGGTATGCTGGTAGATAATAGCATCGTCGCCATCGAAAATATCTATCGTCTGCGCCAGCTGGGCTACAATGCCGCTACAGCGGCGGTGCATGGCTGCCGCCAGATTGCCGGGGCCATCACTGCCAGTACCCTCACTACCGTCTGCGTATTTGCGCCCATTCTGTTTACCAGCGGCCTTACCCGGCAGATTTTCGCCGATATGGGCCTGACCATAGCCTATTCCTTGGGAGCCAGCCTGCTGGTGGCCCTCACCCTGGTACCGGCCCTTTCGGGCAAGATCCTGACCCGCGAAACCGCCGAGACCAAGCCCAATCGTCTGCTGCAGCGCATGATTGGCGGGTACGAAAAACTTTTGCGGCGGGTGCTGCGGCACAAAGTCCCTGTGCTGCTGGGCGCGGTGGCGCTGCTTATTGCCAGCGCGGTGCTGGCGGTCAGCATGGGTACCGCCTTTATGCCGGAAATGGATAGTCCGCAGGTGTCGGTCTCCATCGAAATGCCAGAGGATGCCACCCAAAGCGAAACATGGGCGATGTGCGATACCGTTCTGGAGCGCATTCTCACCATTCAGGGCGTGGATACTGTCGGCGCCATGGAGGGCCAGAGCATGATGAGCATGGGCGGCAGCAGCCTGTCCATTTATGTGCTGCTGGGCGATGACCGCAGCGATTCCAGCCAGCAGATTGCCAAAAAGATTGAAGAATCCTGTTCCGATCTGGACTGCACCGTTTCCGCCAATGGCTCCACCATGGATATGAGCATGATGACCGGCGGCAGCGGCATTCAGCTGGCCGTCACCGGTGATGATATGGATGCCCTGCGGGCCGCCGCTGCCGGTCTGGCCCAAATACTTTCCACCGTCGAAGGCATTGCCTCGGTCAGCGATGGGCAGGAGGACAGCAGTACCGAAGTGCGCATCACTGTGGATAAGGCCAAAGCCGCCGAGTACAATTTGACGGTGGCGCAGGTCTACCAGCAGGTGGCCGCCGCGGTCCTTTCTCAAACCACCGCCACCAATATTACCGTAGATAACAGAGACCTGCCGGTTGTCGTGGTTCCCGATAGCGCCGGCATCACCACCCGGGAAACGCTGGAAGAACTCCGCCTGACCGGTACCAAGAACCAGGAGGAATGCGAAGTTCACCTTTCCGAGATTGCCGCCGTGACCGAAGCTGCCTCGGCTTCCGCCATCAACCGCGAAAACCAGGCCCGCACCGTCACTGTTACGGCCCAGATTGCCGATGGCTACAATGTTGGTCTGGTGAGCCGCGATGTGGAAAAGCTGCTGGCCGATTATGAAATGCCGGAGGGCTGCTCCTATGCCATCGAGGGCGAAAATGAGATGATCCAATCCACTATGAGCGATCTGGTGCTGATGATTGCTTTGGCCATTGCTTTCATCTATCTCATTATGGTAGCACAGTTCCAGTCGCTGCTCTCGCCGTTTATCGTGCTGTTTACCATTCCGTTGGCCTTCACCGGCGGCCTTTTGGCCCTGTGGATCACCGGCAAGGAACTTTCGGTCATTGCCATGCTGGGCTTCCTTATGCTGGCCGGCGTGGTGGTGAATAACGGTATCGTCTTTGTAGATTATGCCAATCAGCTGCGGCTGGAGGGTATGGAGCGCACCGAAGCGCTGGTGCAGACCGGCCGCGATCGTATCCGTCCCATTCTTATGACCGCCATGACCACCATTTTCGGCCTGGTTACCATGGCCTTGGGGCTGGGGGCCGGCGGCGATATGCTGCAGCCTTTGGCCATTGTCACCATCGGCGGTCTGGCCTACGCTACGCTGCTTACGCTATTTATTGTCCCTTCCATTTATGATATTTTCCTGAAGAAAGATCCCAAGAAAGTTGTCATCGAGGAGGTAGAGGAAGTATGAGCCTGCCGGAGAAAAAAGCCGCGGTATTCCGCGCGGTATTAAAGCTGCTGCGGCAGGGCCGCCCGCTGGGGGATTTGAAGGTCTCCGAAATTGCGGAAGCGGCCGGCATCGGCAAAGGGACGGTGTACGAATATTTTCCCTCCCGGGAGGAGCTGCTGCGGGATGCCATGCAGTACAGCCGGGCCCAGGGCTTTCAGGAACTTTATGCCGCAATTTCCACCGCCGAAGGCTTTGAAGCCCGCTGGAAGGTGATCGAAATCACCGCCCATCAGCTGTTGGAGTGCAGTTCCGTTTTCTTTTCGCAGGTGCCCTCCATGGGCTTCCCCCAGGCGGCTCTGTATGATATTTGCGGCGGGCCGCAGGAACGTGCCGATACCCGCCGTATGATCGGGGAGATTATGAACTGCTTGACCGCCGCCGCGGTGGAAGAGGGTCTGGCTCCGCACCTGCCGGAGCCGGCGTATCTGTCTATGGTCGGCGTCGGCTGCATTTCCGGTTTTCTGCTGCGCTGCGCCCTTTCGGAAAGCCAGCCGGAAGAAATTGCCGAAGCGCTGGCCGATACCCGTAAAATGTATCTGGCTGCCCTGCAGCCGTAAAAAAGCTTCTTTCCGCCGGTCGGGCCGCTTAGGGTCTGCCGGCGGATTTTATCTCCATTTTCAATTTGACAAACCCGGGTTTGCACTTTTTTTCGTTCTGCGGTATGATAATACAGTAAAATCATGCTGCAATCCCACCCGAAGGGAGGCCAAACCGATGAAACGTATCCTTGTTTTGCTGCTGTCGCTGCTTTTACTGGGCGGCTGCGGCCACACCCAGCAGGAAGAACCGCTGCCCTCCATGACCGAACCCATGGCGGCGGATCACACCCAGTGGCAGCAGGAACCATACTATGTGCTGCAGTTCAATGTCGATTCCGTTATCAGCAATGCCCCCGCCGCTGCGGCGACCTCCGCCGGGGTGGTGCTGACGCAGGGCGGCACCTATCTGCTCAGCGGCACCCTGCAGGATGCCCAGCTGATTATCGATGTTCCGGCCGGGGAAACGGTGCGGTTGGTGCTGCGTGGGGTAGATCTGCACAGCGAGCGCGGCCCGGTCATCTACTCCAAAGGCGGCTGCACCGTTGTGCTGCTGCTGGAAGAGGGAACAGTAAATACCCTTACTGACGGGAAAAATTATCTTTATACCGGTGGAGTCATGCGGGAGGCCGTCATCAGTGTGACCGGCAGCCTGCTCATCACCGGCAGCGGCAGCCTGGCAGTGGAAGCCACTCATGCTGATGCCATTCGCAGCGAAAGTGATTTGGTGGTAGCGGCGGGCAGCCTTACGGTTACGGCCTGGCGTGATGGTCTCATCGGCGGCAAAAGCCTGACCATCAGCGGCGGGCAGCAAAGCATCACCTGCGGCGATACCGGCCTGCTTGCTCCCTCGGAAAAATCCGGGCAGGGCAGTCTGCTGCTTTCCGGCGGCAATACCGCCATTGTCAGCGGCGGAGATGGCATTCGGGCGGCCGGTACTCTTTCAACTTCCGGCGGCAGTTATCATATCACCACAGGCGGCGGCAGCAGTAACCGCAGCTATGGCGAAGATGCCGAAAAATGGGGCCTGTGGGGCGGCCTGCAGCAGGAACAGCCGCCGGAGCAGGAGGGCGCTCTTCCCTCCCGGGAAACACCGGTCAGCGCCAGTGCGCGCGGCCTTTCCGCCGGCAAGTCTCTGGTGTTGGGCGGCGGCAGCTTTACCCTCGATTGCAGCGATGATGCTTTGTACTCTGCCGGCAGCCTGCTGCTTTCCGGCGGCAGCGCAGTCATTTCCGGCGGGGATGACGCCATTTTTGCAGCCGGTCAGGTCACGCTTTCTTCCGGTGAAATTACCATCGATACCGCCCGCCGCGGTCTTACCGCAGAATCCATGACCCTTTCCGGCGGCAGTCTTACGCTGAATGCCGCGGAAGAAGGCCTGCTGCTCTCCGGCGGATACCGGGAAGAGGAAGTTTCCACTTCGCCGGAAGTGCGCCGCATGACGGTGACCGGCGGTTCTTTGCAGGTACGGGCCGGCACGCACGCCATCGATATGGCCGGTTCGTTCTTCCAGTCGGGCGGCACGCTGCTGCTGGGCTCCGGCCGGGAGCAAAATCCGCTGCATGGTCCGGTGGCGCATCTCAGCGGCGGCACCCTGCTGGCAGCCGGCCCGCTGCTGCCCGATATGGAATGGCAAACCAGTCTGCCTCGTATCAGTGTGGAACTCTGGCTCACCGGCGGCCGTCCGCTTACCGTTACCGCGGCGGAAGAAAGCGCGCCCATGCTCTCCTTTACGCCGGAAACTTCGGTGGGCTATGTCACCCTCATCAGCGATCGTCTGCAGCCGGAAACCACCTATTATCTTGTCTCCGGCAGTGCCCGTCTCAGCGTCACTCCGGAATAAATGATGCCAAAAGGCCCTGCCATATCTCGGCAGGGCCTTTTCTCCATTTTTTCTAAAAAATTGTTTCCACCACCCGGCTGCACTCCGGCGGGGAGTACCGCCACCGCCGCAACACCCCTTCGGTCAGGAAGTACTGCACCGGCTGCGGCGCATAGGGAGCGTCAAAGGCATCCACTATAATCAGCTTGATCTTCATTTTTTCCGGCAGGATGCTTTTGATATACACCCCGGCGTGCTGCCCGGCCCGCACCCCCTCGCAGGGTTCGGCCAGGCCGGCCAGGTTGGGGGTCAGTTCCACAAAGATCCCGTAGTCCTCCACGCTGCGGATAATCCCGGCCACCGTCTCCCCCGGCAGGAACATGGCCGCATTTTCTGCCCAGCTGCCCAGCAGTTCTTTGTGGCTCAGCTGCACCCGCCCTTCCGGCTCCACCGTTTTTACTACCGCATAAATGCTTTCCCCCACGGCAAAGCGATCCCGCGGGTGGCTGATGCGGGAAACCGAAATTTGATCGATGCTGATTAAGGAGGGCAGCCCGCATCCAATATCCACAAAGCACCCGAAGTTTTCCAGGTGCGTTACCCGGGCCGGGATAATCTCCCCGGGGCGCAGCTGTTCTATGTATTCCCGCCGGCAGCGCAGCTGGGCCGCCCGCCGGGATAAAATCGGCCGCAGCACCCCGTTTTCATCGTGCTCCACCGCGGTAACCAAAAAACAAACCGGCTTATTCACCCGGGAAATAATCGCAATATCCCGCACCGTTTGCTCTTTTATTCCCAGCGCGCCCTCCTCACGGGGGATAATCCCGCGGCAGCAGCCCAAATCCACTACCAGGTTGTGGTCATAATCGCACAGCAGCGCCCGCCCCTCCAAAATCTGCCCAATGCGCATGGCGCTTTTCAGCGTTTCCTCACTTTGCAGATAATACTTATTTTCCTCTGTTTCCAGCAGCATACCCTCCGGCCAGTAATATCCCATGCTTTACCCTCCTGTTTTGCCTGTTGCTCTATCTATATTCGGGGGCAGGCGGGACTATGCCGGGCGGGGCCGTCCCTCCAAAGAGGCAGGGAAGCGAAAGCGGCCCGAATGGCTTCGATCTGGATGTTCTCCCTCGTTGCAAATTTTTTCCCTGCGTGCTATAATATTAAATCGACTTATTCGGCAAAGGAGGAACTCCCATGGATGTCCGCGTCGGCGATATTCTGCTGATGAAAAAGAAACACCCCTGCGGCGGCGAAGAATTCACCGTTACCCGCAGCGGCATGGATTTTAAGCTGGTATGCCGCACCTGCGGCCGGGAGATTATGATCCCCCGCGCCAAGGCCGAACGCCACATCAAAAAAATTACCCATCCGGAAGAGCCTTAGCGCTCCTTACACCTTTTCGCTGCAAATTGTAAAATGTAAGGAGTTTTTGCCATGCTCGAAGGACTTTTGGCGGCGCACCGCCGTTACGAGGAACTTTCCGCGCAGCTTTCTCAGCCCGATGCTGCGTCGGATATCGGCCGCTACCGGGCGCTGATGAAAGAATATAAGGAGCTGGAACCGCTTTCCCGGCAGTATTTGGCGCTGGCCGCCGCCGAAGAAGCACTGGCCGAAGCCAAAGAGCTGCTCTACGCCCACGATGCCGAACTTTCGGCCATGGCCGCAGAGCAAAAAAATGAAGCGGAAGCGGAAATCACCCGCCTGACCGAAGAAGCCCGTCTGATGCTGCTGCCCCACGATCCGCGGGATGACCGCAGCGTAATTATGGAACTGCGTGCCGGTACCGGCGGGGAAGAGGCGGCCCTTTTTGCGGCCGATCTTTACCGAATGTACAATCTGTACGCGGCGGCCCGCGGCTGGCAGGTGGAGCTGATGAATGCGGGCGAGACCGAACTCGGCGGCTACCGGGAAATTGTTTTCTCGGTGGAGGGAGAAAAGGTTTTTTCTCGGCTTAAATTCGAAAGCGGCATTCACCGCGTTCAGCGTGTCCCCATCACCGATAGCCAGGGCAAAATCCAAACCTCCGCCGTTACCGTAGCGGTTCTGCCGGAAGCCGATGAAGTGGAAATCCGCATCGATCCCAAGGACCTTAAAATTGATACCTTCCGTTCCAGCGGCGCAGGCGGCCAGCACATCAATAAAACCGAATCTGCCATCCGTGTCACCCACCTGCCCACCGGCCTGGTGGTGGAATGTCAGGATGAGCGCAGCCAGTACAAAAATAAGGATCGTGCCCTTAAAATTCTGCGCAGCCGCCTTTTGGAAATGGCGGAACAGGCGCAGAGCGATGAAATTGCCGCCGACCGCCGTCGTCAGGTCGGATCCGGCGACCGCAGCGGGCGCATCCGCACCTATAATTTCCCCCAGAACCGGGTCAGCGATCACCGCATTGAATTGACGCTGTATCGTCTGGATGCCGTGATGAACGGCGAACTCGATCTGCTCATTGAGCCGCTTTTGGCGCACGAACAGGCCGAAAAACTGCAAAACAGGGAGTAACCCAGGTCATGATTAAGACAGAACTCATTCGAATATACGATCCCGAGCAGGATGCCGAAGGCGTGCTGCGCGCCGGGAATATCCTTTCGCAGGGCGGCTTGGTTGCCATTCCTACCGAAACGGTGTATGGTCTGGCCGCCAATGCCTACGATGAAACCGCTGTCAAGGCGGTGTATGCCGCCAAGGGCCGCCCCAGCGATAATCCCATGATTGTCCACATCGCAGAACTCTCCGCCTTGCCGGCGCTGGTGACGGAAATCCCCCCGGCCGCTCAGGTATTGGCAGAAGCATTCTGGCCCGGCCCTCTCACCATGGTGCTGCCCCGCTCGTCCCAAATCCCGCTGACCACCACCGGTGGTCTGGAAACCGTCGCCATCCGGATGCCCAGTCACCCAGTGGCCCGCGCCATTATCCGCGCGGCAGGGGTTCCGCTGGCCGCCCCCAGCGCCAACCGCAGCGGCAGCCCCAGCCCCACCACCTACCGCCATTGCATCGATGACCTTTGGGGGATGGTCGATGCCATTGTGGAAAGTGAAGATTGCACCGTCGGCGTGGAATCCACCGTTCTCTGCTTCCTGCCGGATGGCACCCCGCAGGTGCTTCGTCCCGGTGCCGTCACCCCGGAAGAAATCCAGCGTGTGTGCGGCCGGGTGTCGGTGGCGGAGGCCGTCTTACATATGCTCCCGCAGGATGCCGCGGCCCCCAGCCCCGGCATGAAATATAAACACTATGCCCCTGCCGCCACCCTTACGCTGCTGTGCGGCAGCCGGGAAGACTACGCCGACCGCGTGAATGAGTATTACGAAACGCTGCAGCGGGCCGGGGAAGAGGATGGCTTCTACGCCATGTGCTTTGATGAGGATGTTTCCCTGCTGGAAGCCCCCACCATCAGCTACGGTGTGGCCTACGATTATCCCTCTCAGGCGCAGAACCTCTTTGATGTGCTGCGCCAGTTGGATAAATTGCAGGCCACCGAGGTTTATGTCCATGCCCCCGAACCGGAGGAAATGGGCCTTGCCGTCTACAATCGTCTGCTGCGCGCCGCGGCATTCCGCGTCGTCCAGCTCTAATTATTTGCTTTGCCCCGCTGCCGTCGGCGGGACGCCCGCAGGGCAAACCGCCTGCG
>DMMB01000064.1:0-389 GCA_003453215.1 Oscillospiraceae bacterium
GCCCGCCGGAGGCGGGCTGCCCTGCGGGCCGTGTAGGGGCAGCGCACCGACCGGCTGCACCGATTCCATTCCCTTTTCCCCGCAGCCATTTCCGGGCTTTTCGGTTCCCCGGGCTGCCATTGGGAAGAACCGTTTATCCTGTTTTGAACATTCCGAAAGGAGGAGAAACAAAATTGGGTTTTTTATTCCCAAAAAGCAAAAACATCACCCGGGCAGCGGTACAAACGGCGTCCCAGCCGCAGCCGGAGGGGTGGCAGCCGCAGCGCTT
Source organism: Oscillospiraceae bacterium (assembly GCA_003453215.1). Classification (GTDB taxonomy): domain Bacteria; phylum Bacillota; class Clostridia; order Oscillospirales; family Ruminococcaceae; genus Angelakisella. Next base: position 269 of record DMMB01000064.1, read on the forward strand.
TTTGCCGGCGGAAGCACCCCTGTACCATGCCCTGCGGCAGAGCATCCCCATTATCGATGCCGCGCTGCAAAAAATCGTGCGGCTGACGGTCGATTTTACCGTCACTGCCGCCGATCCCCGG
>DMMB01000064.1:563-1131 GCA_003453215.1 Oscillospiraceae bacterium
GCCGCCGATCCCCGGGCTCAGCAGCTGCTTTCCCGCTTTGCGGCGGAAGTGCCGGTAGGAGCCAGCAGCCGAGGGCTTGCGGCCTTTGCCAGCCAGTACCTGGACAGCCTGCTGTGCTACGGCAACGCCGTTGGTGAAATGGTGCTGGATCAAAACCGGGAGGAACTCCTGGGGCTTTACCTGCCGCCGCTTTCCCATCTTAGCTTTACCCCGGGCGAGAGCCCGCTGGAGGCGGTCATCTGCACCGGCGAAGGCCAAAACCGCCGCCCCCTGCCCTGCCCGGAGCTGATTCTTTTTACCGCTCTGCACCCTGCCCCGGGGCAGGTCACCGGACAATCGCTGCTTTGCGGTCTGCCGGCCATTTCCCGGGTGCTGCTGCAGATTTATTCTGCCATTGGCAAAAACTTTGAGCGAATGGGTAATCTGCGGTACGCCGTTACCTACCACCCCACCCCCGGCGATTCCACCGATGCCGCTGTTGTTGCCGGAGAAATCAGCCGGGAATGGAGCGCCGCCATGCAGGCGGCCGCCGCCGGAGAAATCCGGGACTTTGTGGCGGTGGGCGATG
>DMMB01000064.1:1324-34437 GCA_003453215.1 Oscillospiraceae bacterium
GGACTTTGTGGCGGTGGGCGATGTGGATATCAAGGTCATCGGGGCCGATAACCAGTTTATTGCCACCGAAGTGCCGGTCCGCCAGCTTTTGGAGCAGATTGTGGCCAAGCTGGGGCTGCCGCCCTTTCTGCTGGGCCTCAGCTGGAGCAGCACCGAGCGAATGAGCAGCCAGCAAAGCGATCTGCTGACCGGAGAACTGGAATCCTACCGCCGGCTGCTCACCCCGGTACTGGTCAAAATTTGCGGGCTGTACCTGCGGAGCCAGGGCTTTGCCCCGGAGGTCGCCGTAGAGTGGTATCCCATCAGCCTGCAGGATGAAGCCGAAGAGGCCACGGCCCGTCTGACAAGGGCCAAAGCCGAAGAACTGGAACAGAAGCTGGCCCGCGAGGCCGGCAAGGAGGTGAAAGAATGAACGAAGCCAAAATAACCGCCGGGGAAAGCCCGGCAACGCAGGCCGATCTGGAGGCCATTGCCCGGTACAGCCGCCGCAAACTGGCAGCGGAGGAGGTTTATACCTTTCCCCTGGTGCTGTGCGATAACGACCTGGATCGGGACCAGGAGTGCTTTACCGATGAGGCGCTGGAAAAGCTGGCCGTATTATTCTGCGGCAAAACCGGTATTTTTGACCACGACCCCCGCGGAGAAAAGCAGACCGCCCGCATTTACCGCTGTGCAGTGGAAGAAGAACCCGGCCGGCTGAACCACCGGGGCGAACCCTATAAGGCACTGAAAGCCTGGGCCTATATGGTGCGCACCGCCGCCAATGCCGATCTTATTTTGGAGATTGACGGCGGAATTAAAAAGGAGGTAAGCGTGGGCTGCTCGGTAAAATCGGGCACCTGCTCCCTCTGTGGGGCAAACCGTAAGGAGCAGCCCTGCGGCCACCAACCCGGCAAAAAATACGGCGGCAAGCTGTGCTACACCCTGCTGAAAGAGCCCACCGACGCCTACGAATGGAGCTTTGTGGCGGTGCCGGCCCAACCGGCCGCCGGTGTAACCAAAAGTCATCTGCCCCGCAAGGCGTTGACCCTTACCCCGGAACGCGCCCTTGCCGAAATGGAGCGGGGCGAACTGCACCTGGACGCCCTTGCAGCGCTGAACCTGAGAAAACATATTGCCGCCCTGGAGCGGCAAAGTGAAGAGGCCGGGCGCTACCGGGAAACGCTGTGCGAATGCATTCGTCGCCGAACCATGCTGGCCCAGCCGGAAATGAACCCCGCCCTGCTGGAAAAAAGCATGGCTCCGCTGACGGTAAGTGAGCTGGAAGAGTTGGCTGCCCTGATGGAAAAGCAGGTCAAAAAGCGCTTTTCCCCCATGGTGCAAACGGCCCCGACCGGGGAAAGAGAATCCGATAACCGGGCCTTTTGCATTTGACCCATTGAAACAACCTAAACAACAAAAAGGAGAGAAAATAAAATGAACCAGAATTACAAAGAACTGAATATTCAGAAATCCCTGTACCGCGGCAGCCAGGAAAGCTTTGCCGAACGACTGGAACGACTGGACCCCACCGAGAACTACCGCGGCACCGAACTGGGCAGCCTGGATGCCTTCCAGCGCCAGCTGAAGCGCTTTGATATTCAGGTGGGCGGCAGCCATTCCAGCACTCTGGAGAAGTTTTTCCAGAATGGCCAGAGCGCGGTGTTGTTCCCGGAATATCTGATGCGCGCTGTCCGTCAGGGCATGGAGGAAAATGATCCTCTTTCCTCCATTGTGGCCGCCCGCACCCTCATTTCCGCCACCGATTACCGGGGTCTTACCACCAATGACGACCTGGAAGCCGATGTCACCGGGGAAGCTGCCGCTCTTTCCGCCACCACCATTGGCCTGAAGGACAAGACCACCGCCCTGAAGAAGCGCGGCCGGATGCTGCGTGCCTCCTATGAAGCGGTTAAATTTCAGCGGCTGGATCTCTTTACGCTGGCACTGCGCCGCATTGGCGCCGAGATTGCCCGCTGCCAGATGAAGGACGCCGTAAGCATCCTGATGAGCGGCGACGGTTCCACCGGCAGCGCCCCCACCAAAATGACAACCGCTGCCACTACCCTGGCTTACAGCGATCTTATCAACCTGTGGAGCCAGTTTACCAGCTACCAGATGAATACCCTGCTGGTGAATGCCAAGATGGCCGCCGCTATTCTGGAGCTTTCCGCTTTCAGTGATCCCGCCACCGGCCTGCACTTCCAGAACACCGGTAAGCTGGGCACCCCGCTGGGCGCTGAGATGATTGTAAGCGACGCGGTGGCCGATGGCACCATGATTGCCCTGGACCGCCGCTATGCCCTGGAAATGGTGATAGGCGATACCGTTACGGTCGATGCCGACCGGCTCATTGACTGCCAGCTGGAGCGCGCCGCTGTTTCTTCCACCGCAGGCTTCTCCATGATCTTCCCCGATGCGGTAAAGATTATGACCCTGAAAACGGCCTAACCCACCCCCAACCGACAGAAGAATGGAGGCCAAACAATGGATTTGGAAATGATCCTGCAAAAATTTGCTGTTTTTTCCGGTCTGACCGGAAAGGAGCTGCAGGCCTGCCTGCCCTACTGCCGGGATGCCATGGAGCAGCTGGCCGCCCAACGGCGGCCGGCCGCTCCTCCGGCGGAATCCCTGGATCGAGCTGCGGCAGCGCTGGCCTATTACCGCTGGTGCCTGGTCCAGATGAGCGGGAGTTCTCTGCCCCATGTGGGGGCAGCAGCCCTGGTCACTAAGGAAACTTTGGCCGCTGCCAAGGCACTGTGTGAAGAATATCTGGCCGCAGCTGCGGCGGAACTGGGCGGCGGAAAATTCTACTTTGGGCAGGTGATGACATGAGGGTGACAAGTCTTTTTGATTTACGGCAGCAGTTGGCGGTGTACCTTTTGCCGCTGCTGGGAGAATGTGAAATTCTGTACAGTATGCCGACGGTAAGACGGCCGCTGGCGGCCGGAGTGACCACGCTGGTGCTGAACGACCACAGTGTGAAGCGCAGCGAAGATACCCTGCCCGGCAGCCGCCCCCTGCTGCTGGAGGTAGGGCTGCGGCTGACCGCCCTGCACCGCGACAGCATGGAGGCCGTAGAAACCCTGACCGATGCCATTACCACGCTGACGCTGCGGGGGGATTTCCCCTGTGGGGTAGCCGGGCTGGAATGGGCCGAAATTGGCTTTGACCGGGGCTGCGGCGCCTTTGCCCGGCGGGGCCTGCTGACGGTTTACTGTGAACTGTGGGAACCGCCCGAAGAGGAGGAGGAAGCATGAACCAGATTGTCCACTCCTTGGGGGGAATTACCCTGGAAGCCGGCGGCACCATACTGGCCCATGCGGCCGGTTATACGGTCAAAGCCAGCCGGGCCCTGCTGGCCCTGCGGCCCTATGGCAGCACTGAACCCCTGGCTCTGCTGCCGGGGACGGTGACCCATACCCTGCAGCTGGAGCAAATTCAATGGGAAAATCCCGCGGATTTTTATACTATAAGTAATTTTACGGTGAAAATTACGAGAAATGGGCAGACGGTGCAATATACCGGCTGCGAATGGACCGCCATCGAAGAGGAAACCCGCCGACCGCTCATCTGGCGGCGAGCCACCCTGACGGCGAAAATGAGAACGGAGGTGACCGGCGATGGAACCGAAGGCTAAGACCATTGCTGCGGCAGTGCGGCAGCCGGAGGCCGCCGCCCCGATAAAACGGGAGGTCACCGCCCGGCTGGAGCAGAAATGCGTGGTAAGGGAGATCCCTTTGCAGGATATGGCCACGCTGGAAACCGAACTGAGCGCCCTGCAGCGCCGCCAGCTGCGGCTGGCCCCGGAAATGGACCGCTGCGGGGAGCCGCTGTACTGAAAAGGGGGCGCCGAAAATGACAACTATGAGTTATAAGACCTTTTCCTTTCCGCACAATCCGGAAAAGATTACGGTCTCCACCGAAACCCGCATTGCGACCGCCCACTGCCCGGAATACGGCCCCATTCATCAAAATCTGGGGCTGGCCCGGCGGGTGATCCGGGCGGAGGGGTACTTTTACGGAGAAAACGCCAAAGCCCAGTACGCCGCACTGGAAACCCTGATGTGGCAATCGACCGCCGGCCTGCTGCGTGTGCCGGGAATGGGCGTGGTAGTGGCCTACCTTACGGCGCTGAACATGACCGGAGAAGGCGACGGCACCGTACTGCGCTACACCGCAGAATTTACCGAGCTGATTGCTTCCACCGACCGGGAGGGCACACGCTATGTCGATTGAACTGATGGGCCTGACGCTGGGCAATGAAACCATCGCACTGCAAAATCCCAGTTCCATGGTGATTACCCGGGCATGGGATTCCCCGGCCTACCAACTGGATATTACCCTGTCGCAGGAGGAGCCGCTGGACGATCTGACCAAAATACAGGTAAAACACGGCGAGGACACCCTGTTTGCCGGGTTCTGCGATGAACTGGTGCGCTCCATCGATGGAAATGGAGCCTTTATCAGCATCAGCGCCCGCACCCCGGGTGCCCTGCTGTGCGATAACGAAGCACTCCCCAAAACCTATACCAATCTGACGGCACAGGATTTTTTTAATGCGGAGGTAAAGCCGCTGGGCTTTACCGGGCTGCAGCTGCCCAATACCACCGCCAGCGCTGCCACCTTCCAGCTGAACAAGGGACATTCGGTATGGGAGGCCTTTTGCATTTTATGCTTCCGGCTCTACGGCCGGGAACCGCATATCACCGCGGCCAACACCCTGGTGGTGGAACGGCTTTCCGGAGAGAACCCGGCAATGATCACCAACGATGCGGAAACCACCGGTGCCCTGCGGTACTGCTCGCTGGAATACATCACCCGGCGAAGCAGCCCGCTTTCCACCATTGTATACCGGGATGTCGGTGGGGCCTATTCCCAGCTGTACAACAATCCTTACGGTAACGAGCAGCAGGTGCGGCGCAACCGGTATGTCATACCGGCGGCGGAATATACCGGCAACCCGGCACTGGATGCCTACCGGCGGGTGACCAAGGCCCAGCTGGGGCTGCACAGTGTGCGCGTTACCATTCCGGGGCTGGTGAATTTTTACCCCGGGCAGGCGGTTTACCTGGATGCCAAACCGACCGGCGGGCTGCTGATGGCGGTGTATCAGGCAAAGATTATTTACACCGAAAGCGGCTGCTTGACCCGGCTGGTGCTGGCCGACGCCGCCTATATGTGATAAGCCGGGAGCCGGGATATAGGATACCGGGCGCAGCCCAGCGGCATGAAATGCCGCGAAAGGCGGCCGAAGGCCGCCTGAGCCGCCTGAAAGGCGGCGGGGCTGCGCCCGGAAAGCCGGCACTAAGCTGCAGGGAAGCATTTGATGCAGGGGTTACAAAATGTAATAAATCGGCCGCATTGGGCAAAAATGGATGCTTTGGCGGAGGAATGGCAATGGAATAAAATGGGTGCGCTGGAAGAAGAAATAAAGGATTTTCGGCATTTTTCACGATCAAGCAAGAACTGTTCGGTCTCTATTGGCAAAGTGCATAAAATGACAAATTGGTTACAATCTCCATCTTGTGGGCGGCAGCCGCTGCCGGTACAATGAGTTCCAGAAGCCGGGCGGTTGAAGTGGAGCACGCCGCCGGATGCTTCGTAAACCAAAACGATTTTACCAAAAGGAGAGTATCCCATGAAAAAAGCATTTGCACTGGCACTGGCTGTGCTGATGGTATGCACCATGGCGTTTGCGGTTTCCACCGGGAACCAGACCGGCTATCCCGGCGGCACCTCCGCAGCCGATAACACCTACATGCAGTCCATTGTGCCCGGCCAGTCTATCGTTTTTACCCAGGAGGAACTGGGCCTGACCGACCAGAACTGGGGCAAGACCAATGGCAACTTTGACCCCAAGAAAAACACCGTTACCCTGACCATCCCCGTAGGCAGCGACCTGATTGCCAGCCAGGGCTGGGTACAGACCGATGAGACCACCTACAAATATGTAGTGACCACCAAGGCCAATGAGACTTCGGTACTGGATAACAATGCCGACATCATTATTTCCGGCGTGAAAGTGACCGTTTATGGTGTTTCTGCTCCGGCGCTGAACGTAAGCTATGTAAAAGAAGTAAACGGCGTAACCAACTATGCCTATGTTTCCAGCTTTGATGAGCTGGCCAGCTTCTCCGCTAAGGAACCGGGCGACAACTTCTGCCCCATGAACGCCAAGAGCGAGGATCACATCCTGGCTATGTGCTTCGATTACGGCCGCAAAGCCGATGAGACCGACGCGGTCTTTGGCGCCGGCGGGCTGAATGTCTCCAACATGGATAAGACCGGCAAAATTCTGTACACCGTAAAGGCCGCTACCGTAGACGGTCAGTACATCACCAGCGGCAGCTGGAACCAGTCTGTCACCGAGGATAACGGCGGTAAAGTAACCGTTTCCGTTCCGCTGAAGGCCGGCGACAAGATTTACTTTGGCACCGTGAATTACACCACCCTTTCTTCCGCTGCGCAGAAGGCCCTGAACGACAACCTGACCAAGGCCGGCGCTTCCATTAAGGCTTCCTATGGTTACGGCAGCGAGCAGGTTATCATCAACCGTCCGGCGGAAATTACCGTAGACGGCATGGCCAAGGGCTACAATGCCTACATGGTCCGCGAGGATGGTTCCCTGCAGAACCTGAGCGCGAAATTTGACGAGGCTTCCGGCCTGCTGAGCTTTGGCGGCACCCTGACCGGCCCGGTGATTGTGACCGATAAGGCGCTGACCGCAACCACCATCAGCAATGGCGGCAACGGCGGCAACAGCGGCTCCAATGGCAATGGGAACGGCAACAGCCAGAACCCTGCCACCGGCGCCAATGACATCGTGGGGGTAGCAGCTGCCCTGCTGGTCATCACCGGCGTTTCCGCTGCTGCCATTTCTCTGAAGAAGGACTAAGACCGCAGCCTTCTCCGCTGCCCCTCTCCACAGGGCAATGATACCAGCACGCCCCCGATCCTAATGGGTCGGGGGTTTTTGCGGTTTGCAGGGGTTTGCGGGGCAAAAGGTGAGGCCGCGGGCCGCCCGGCGAAGCCGGGCCAGCGGGCGAAGCCCGCTGAAACCGCCCAACGGGCGGTTTGGCCTGCGGCCGTGTGCCAGCCCTGCTTTGCCGGTAGGAAAAGCCAAACCCCGCTGCAAAAAGCGGGGTCTGTTTTATCCTATGAACTTTACTTTGCTATATAGACCTGCTCTTCCGGGGTGCCGGGGTTCTGCTGGATGACCGTAAAGAACAGCGTTTTGTACACCAGCTGATCCGGGAGCCGGGAATCGTAGACGGTTTCGTACCGGAAGCGCGGCACCTGATGGAACTGGGTAACAGCGATATAATCGGACAACGTAAAGATGCCGAACAGCAGTACTGCACTGCCAAGAGCCGCCAAAACGCGCCATCCGCGGCGAGCCACCAGAGGGCGAATGATAAGGCTGCCGCCCACCAGAAAAAGAACGCTGCCGAAAACCGAATAGATGCAGCCCCAGCTGCTTTCGCTGGGAAAAATGGACAGTGCTGACACTATAATGAACAGGCCGAAAGCCAAAAGTAAAAACCCAACGGTCTTTTGCTTTCCGGTTTTTCCCTCCATGCGGCTGTACTCCGCCATGGCGATGGCGGTCTCTTTTGTTTTGGGCTCCATGTTCTCGCTTTTCCTTTCTCCGTTGATCAATTCCGGGATGCTGACATCATAAAAATCTGCAATCTCGATCAGCATTCCAATATCGGGCATATTGCTGCCGGTTTCCCAGCGGGAGACGGTTCGGCCGGATACCTTCAGCTGTTCGGCCAGCTGCTCCTGCGTCAGTTCTTTTTCCTTGCGAAGCGCTTTGAGAAACGCTCCGATTCTGATTTGATCCATGTGGGTCTCCTCCTTTCATCCCCAGTATAGCGCCGGGGAGGTTATTTTTACACGACACAAAGCGAGAAATGCCGTATTTACTCTGCTTTTCCGGTCGGACAAAGCGGTCCGGTGCCATATGGTCTGTTCCGTTTGGCTATTTTTGTGCCAGGAAGTCAAAGCTCCCCGACAGGAATTTATTCCTTACCTTTTATCGTAGCACGCCTGCCGGCTTTCATCAACGTTCGGTTGCAAAGGAGAAGGATTTGGGGTAGAATAAGGGGGAAATCAAACAGGATGGAGAGCCAAATGAAGATATTATTTGTAGGCGATGTGGTACGGCAGAGCGGCTGTGAATTTCTGCGGCGGGAACTGCCGAACCTGCGGCGTTTTTATGGGGCGGATATGACGATTGTAAACGGAGAAAACGCTGCCGAGGGCAACGGCATTCTGCCGGCGAGCGCCGATCTCATTTTGGACGCCGGAGCCGACGTCATCACACTGGGAAACCACGCGCTGCGCCGCCGGGAAATTTACCCGGTGCTGGAAGAAAGCGACCGCATCATCCGGCCGGCAAATTTCCACGACAGTGCGCCGGGACGGGGCTGGTGCCTGTACGACTGCCCCGGCAAACCGCGGGTGGCGGTGATTAACCTGCAGGGAAACTACCTGCTGGAAAGCCACGAAAACGCCTTTGATTGTATGGATCGGCTGCTGAAGGAGATGGACGCCCCGATAAAAATTGTTGATTTCCATGCCGAGGCAACCTCTGAGAAAATCTGCATGGGACTGTACCTGGATGGCCAGGTAAGCGCGGTGATTGGCACCCACACCCATATCCAGACAGCAGATGAACGGCTGCTGCCCGGCGGAACGGCCTACATTACCGACGCAGGGATGTGCGGTGTATTCGATTCCGCGCTGGGGCTGGCGCCGGAGCCGGCCATCCGGCGGTTCCGGACCGGGCTGCCCACCCGCTTTGAGAGTATGAAGGGGCCGGTGCGGCTTTCCGGCGTGCTGCTGGAAGTGGACGGCAAAACCGGCAAGGCCCTTTCCATCAAACGGGTGAATGTGGACCAGTAAACTGAACATCTGCTGAACAAATGCTCCTTTCTCTTGCCAGAACCAAAAAAGTATAGTATAATAAAAAATCAGCAAAAACCGCGCGGCAGCGCAAACTGCCGCCACCAAAATGGAGGGATACAATGATAGGCTACGAAAACACATTGGGTACCGTGGAGATCTCCCAGGAGTACTTTGCCAACCTGATCGGCATGGCGGCTTCCGAGTGCTACGGCGTTGCCGGAATGATCAACTCCACCTACCAGGGATTGCGTTACGCCATCACCAGAAGCGATGTGCCTGATAAGGGCGTGCGGGTAAAGACCACCGACGGCAAGCTGATTGTGGATATTCACATTGCTGTGACCTATGGAATCAATATCAGCGCCATCGTGCAAAGCATTATCCACAATGTGCGCTACACGGTGGAGGAATGCACCGGCTTTAAGGTAGCGCGCGTAAATGTATATGTGGATGAGATGACCGCGTAAACGGTTCTCCCTTTCTCTATAATTGCAATTTGCAGGGAGCGCCGCGCGGCGCACCCGGAAGGAGCGTACGATTTGATCACCGCAAAGCAGCTGTCGGAGGCGTATATCTCCGGCGCCAATAATATTGAAAACAACCGCCAAAAGGTAGACGCCCTGAACGTATTCCCCGTTCCGGACGGCGATACCGGCACCAACATGAGCATGACCATGGGCGCAGCCCGGGAAGATCTGCTGCACAATGACTACCCCACCGTGGGCGATGTGGCCGGCAAGGCGGCTTCCGCCCTGCTGCGGGGTGCCCGCGGCAATTCCGGCGTTATTACTTCGCTTTTGTTCCGCGGCTTCAGCAAGGGACTGAAGCACAAAACCGAGGCCGGCGCCGCCGACCTGGTGGAAGCGCTGGAGATTGGCGTAGCGGCCGCCTACAAGGCCGTGATGAAGCCCACCGAAGGAACCATCCTGACGGTGGCGCGGGTAGCGGCCGAAAAGAGCCGCGCCGCCCTGACCGATGCAATGGAACCGCTGGAGGTATGGGATCTCATTATCCGGTTTGCCGAAGAGGCGCTGGCCCAGACCCCCGAACAGCTGCCGGTGCTGAAAAAAGCCGGTGTAGTGGATGCTGGCGGACAGGGTTTTGTCTATATTCTAAAGGGAATGCGGCAGGTCTTTGCCGGTGAGGGCATGGTAGCCGGTGCGGAAACGGACACCGCTGCCGCCGCCCAGGAGGAAACCGCCACCGTAGTGAATGCGGCCGGTGAAGTGGAGGAAGTGGATATTAATAATCCCTACTGCACTGAATTCCTGGTGATGCGGGACGACCCCGAACATGACCCGGCCGGACTGCGGGCTTATCTGGAATCCATTGGCGACTGTGTAGTGGTGGTGGATGACGATGAGATCATTAAATGCCACGTGCACACTGCCCACCCGGGCCTGGCGCTGGAAAAGGCCGGCACCTATGGTATGCTGACCAAACTGAAGATTGAAAATATGATAGAGCAGCACAAGGCGCAGGTGGCCAGCGTAAAGGAGCAGCAAAAAGCCGCAGCACCCCAGGCGGTGGATGTGGACCCGGCACTGAAAGCCGGCTTTGTGGCGGTGGCGGCTGGCGACGGCGTGCAGCAGCTGTTCCGGGACCTGGGCGTACAGCAGATTGTAAGCGGCGGCCAGACCATGAACCCCTCCACCGAGGATATTCTGCACGCGGCGGAACAGGTGCCTGCTATGGATGTCTATGTCCTGCCCAACAACAAGAACATTGTGATGGCGGCCGAACAGGCGGCGCGGCTGGCCCGTACCAGCGGGGTACGGCGCATCCATGTGGTGCCGACCACCACCATTCCGCAGGGCATCAGCGCTATGATGGTCTACGATGAGGACGCAGAAATAAAAGACAACATTGAGACCATGCAGGAGGCCGCCGCCCATGTACAGAGCGGTTCCGTCACCTTTGCAGCGCGGGACAGTGATTACGACGGGCACCAGATAAAAGAAGGCGAACTGCTGGCGCTGGAAAACGGGAAGGTTTCCTTTACCGGGACAGATTTGGGTTCGGTAACCGCGAAGGTGGCCAACGACCTGCTGCAGGAGGACAGCCAATTTGTTACCCTGCTGTATGGCGAAGGAGTCACCGAGGAGCAGGCGGCAGAGGTAGAAGAAGCCGCGCGTGCCCTGCTGCCGGAGGACGTAGAGTTGACGGTCGCCTATGGCGGACAGCCGGTGTATTACTTCCTGATTTCGGTAGAATAAAACAAAATAGCAGTGGCCCCCCGGTCGGAAACGGCTGGGGGCCACTAAAATTTTATCTTCTATTTGCGAGAACGGTGTGGCCTTGGCCATGCCGTTTTTTGCTTTGCAGGGATTGGGCGGAGCCGGGTCCCCCAAGTCAGGTCTCATCTGATGCTTGCGGGGCCGCTTCATTTTGCTGCTGGTAGGCCCTCCCCCACACCACCATGGAATCGAGGATTGGCTTTAGGCTATAGCCGGTTTCGGTCAAGGTATATTCCACCCTGGGCGGGACTTCGGCATAGACTTTGCGGGTAAGTAGGCCCTTTTGCTCCATATCCCGCAGTTGGGCGGTTAAAACTTTTTGTGTGACGTGGCCAATAGAACGTTTGAGTTCCCCAAACCGTTTGGTTCCCTCCATCAGCTCGCGCAGAATTAAAACTTTCCATTTATCGCCGATCAGCATCAAGGTGGTTTCCACCGGGCAGGCAGGCAATTCCATTCGATTTTCCTCCCATTATTTTATAAATATTTTCCGGTTATACTATCGGGGTTTCTTTTTATTTCCTGCGGGGTGCCGCTGGCGACGATGCGGCCGCCGGCCTCTCCCCCGCCGGGGCCTATATCCAGAATATAATCGGCATTGCGGATGACATCCAAATCGTGTTCGATGACAATGACGGTGGCCCCGCTTGCCAAAAGTGCCTGAAAAACGCCGAGCAATACGCGGACATCCAAGGGGTGCAGACCGATGGACGGTTCATCAAACACAAAGACGGAGTCTTCCTGCGTGCGGCCGATTTCGCTGGCCAATTTGAGCCGCTGGGCTTCCCCGCCGGAAAGGCTGGGAGTTTCTTCCCCCAGTGTCAGGTAGCCAAGGCCCAGCTGCCCCAGTACATTCAGCTTTTGGCAAACGGATTTCATATTTTTGCAAAAATCAATGGCGGAATTTACATCCATATCCATGAGTTCCGGCAGGGAAGCCGTTTGCCCCTCCCGGTTGGTCAGTTTGACCTCATAAGCCGCCTTTGCATAGCGGGAACCGCGGCAATCGGGACAGGGAATATTGACATCGGGCAAAAACTGCACATCCAGGCTGACAACCCCGGTGCCATCGCAGCCGGGGCAGCGCAGCGAACCGGTATTGTAGGAAAAATCGCTGGCTTTGTAGCCATGTTCTTGGGCAGCGGGCGATTTGGCATAGAGCTTACGCAGTTCATCATGAACGCCCGCATAGGTTGCCACCGTAGAGCGGACATTGATGCCGATCGGGGTAGCATCGATGAGTTTGACATGAGCAATGCCCTCGGCCGTAACCGAATGAATATGGGGCGGCAGCGAGGTTCCATTGATCTTTGCTTCCAGCGCAGGAATAAGGCTTTCCAGCACCATTGTGGTCTTGCCGGAACCGGATACCCCAGTAACCACGGTGAGGCGCCCCTTGGGGATTTTTACTTCCAGCGGCTTTACTGTATGAATGGCGCCGGTAGAAAGATGAATGGCGCCCTGGGCAAACAGTTCTTCCGGGGCCACACTGCCCCGAATTTTTGTTTCCGCTTTCCCGGAAAGGAACGGCCCGATCTGTGAGGCGGGATTGGCTGCAATAGAGGAAATTGCCCCCTGCGCAATGACATGGCCGCCCTTGGCACCGGCTTCCGGCCCCATTTCGATGACCCAATCGGCCTCTTTCAAAATCTGCGTATCATGATCGACCAGAATGACCGAGTTGCCATCGGCCACCAGGTCGTGCATGACCCCGGTTAGGCCCACAATGTTGGAAGGGTGCAGACCGATGGAGGGCTCATCCAGCACATAGAGCACACCGGTGGTGCGGTTGCGGACGGCGCGGGCCAGCTGCATCCGCTGCCGCTCGCCGGTGGAAAGCGTAGAAGCCGAGCGATCCAGCGTCAGATAGCCCAACCCCAAATCCATCAGCCGCTTTGCTGTGCTAAGAAAGGCTTCGCAGATGCTTTCCGCCATGGGGCGCATTTCCTCCGGCAGGCTGCCGGGCATACCCTGTACCCAGGTCACCAATTCGGAAAGCGTCATGGTGCAGGCGGCATCCAGTGAAATGCCCCGCAGCTTTGGCGCGCGGGCCGCGGCGGAAAGCCGGCTTCCCTGGCATTCCGGGCAGATATCCTCTTTCAGGAATTTTTCCACCCGCTTCATGCCCTTTTCATCCTTGACCTTAGCAAGCGCATTTTCTACGGTATAGACGGCATTGAAATAGGTGAAATCCAGTTCGGCAAAGTCATTGGAACCGGACTTTTTGGCGTGGTAGAGGATGTGCTTTTTTTCGGCGGGGCCATGGAACACAATCTCCTTTTCCTGCTCGGTCAGATCGCAAAACGGCACATCGGTGCGCACCCCCATGGCGCGGCAAATATCCGTCATCAGCGACCACATCAGGCTGTTCCATGGGGCCACAGCACCTTCATCAATGGTCAGGGAATCATCCGGCACCAGCGTAGCCAAATCGACGGTGCGGACAATGCCGGTACCACCACATTTTTGGCAGGCGCCCTGTGAATTGAACGCCAGTTCTTCGGCAGAGGGGGCATAAAAATGAGTGCCGCACACCGGGCAAACCAGTTCTTTGCCGGCGGCGACCAGCAAAGACGGCGGCAGATAATGCCCATTGGGGCAGCGATGGCTGGCCAGACGGGAGTACATCAGGCGCAGGCTATTGAGCAGTTCGGTGCCGGTGCCAAAGGTGCTGCGGATGCCGGGCACGCCGGGACGCTGGTGCAGTGCCAGGGCGGCCGGGACATACAGAACATCATCAACCGAAGCCCTGGACGCCTGGGTCATGCGGCGGCGGGTATAGGTGGAAAGGGCCTCCAAATAGCGGCGGGAGCCTTCGGCATATAATACCCCCAGGGCCAGCGAGGATTTGCCGGAGCCGGACACCCCGGCAATCCCTACAATTTTCCCCAGCGGAATATCCACATCTATATTTTTGAGATTATGGACTTTTGCGCCGCGGATGAGCATTTTATCGATCATGGTTTTTCTCCTCTGGTGCCAGAATACCTATTGAAATCACAATAGTATCCTTATAGTAACTACGGCACAATATTGTGCTTACTTTACGAAATAGCCCTACGGCGTTATTATAATACCAGCGAAGAAAAAACGCAATATTCTTTGGAGGTATATCATGATGAACAAAACTGCTGAACGTACCGTAACACTGGAAAAGGGCCGCGTAGATATTTATACGTATACGAAAAATGGGATTACCCTCTACGCCTACCAGACGCACGACGCCATCGATAACGAGGTATTTATCCTGGCCAAGGAGGGCCGCGGCGTGGTGGTAGAGCTGCCCTGCTTCTATGACAACATCCGGGAGCTGACCGCGTTTTTGAAGCAGGAAAGTCTTGCTATCGAAGCCAAGCTGGTGGCTTATCACGCGGCAGGGGCCTCCTTCCTGCCGGAAGTCCCTGTTTATGGCACTGCTTCTTCCATTGCCTATAACACCACCGGCGGCGGGGCCGGACTGGTGGCAAATTTTAAAAATCTCTTTGGTGAAAGCTTTGATGCCGGCCTTTGTGCCGTTGACCGCGTGATGGAAGAGGGCGAAACCGAGATTGCCGGAATTCGTTTTGTGGTAAAGCCCAATGCCGAAGCTTACGATCTGGAAATTCCGGAGCTGAACTGCGTATATACCCATATGATGGGGCACGATTGTCACTCCATTGTGGCCGGCTGTCCGCACGCCGATGGCATCATCTCCCAGCTGAATTATTACATTCGTAAGGGGTTTGATCTGGTACTGACTTCCCACTACACCCCCGAGGACCTGAAAGACGCCCAGACCAAGGTGGACTATCTGATGGATCTGAAGGAAATTGCCCTGACCTGCCAAAATGCCGCCGAGATGAAGGAGAAGGTGCAGGAGAAATATCCTCTCTACAGCGGCCAGAATTACCTGGATATGACGGTGAACTTTTTCTTCCCCCAAAAATAATGGCTTTGAAAAGGAGCACACTATGACGCAGGAAAACCGACGGCTGTTCTTAATTCAGTCGCTGCTGAACGAACAAACAAAATACCGGCAGGTTGCCATCCCGCCCGATGCGGATGGCCAGCGGCGGCTTTTGCGCAGTCTGATGAACCTGCGTGCGCCCCGCCCCATAGGTGCTGCCTTTTTGGCCGAGCAGGATCTTTATCTGCAGCAGGAACTGGCCGATGGTGGCATCACCCATCTGAGCGATCTGCGGCCGATCCGGGGGGATCTTTACCTGTGGCAAGGAGATATTACCCGGCTGCAGTGCGGCGCCATTGTAAATGCCGCCAACAGCGGCATGACAGGCTGCTACGTTCCCTGCCATGCCTGCATTGATAACTGCATCCATACCTATGCGGGGCTGCAGCTGCGGTTGGAGTGCGCCGAACAGATGGCCCGGCAAGGATATGAAGAGCCCACTGGCCGGGCCAAAATTACCAAAGCCTATAACCTGCCCTGCGATTACGTACTGCATACCGTCGGTCCCATCATCAAAGGGCGGGTAACGGCCCGCGACGAACAATTATTAGCCTCCTGCTACCGCTCCTGCCTGGCGCTGGCGGAACAGTACCAAATAGAGAGCATCGCGTTCTGCTGTATTTCCACCGGCGTGTTCCACTTCCCCCATCTGCGCGCGGCGGAAATTGCCATAGCGGCGGTGCGGCAATATAAAATGCAAACCGGAAGCCGAATGAAGGTGATTTTTAATGTTTTCCAAGACGAAGATCGAACCATCTATGAGCGGTTGCTTGACGCCGATGAAGCGGCTGCAAAAGGCGCTTCAGGAGGCTGACGCTGTTGTGATTGGCGCCGGGGCAGGGCTTTCCGCTGCGGCAGGCTATCTTTACAGCGGCGAGCGGTTTGAGCGGTATTTTTCGGATTTTGCTGCAAAGTATGGCTTTACCGATATGTATACCGGGGGATTTTACCCCTTCCCCTCCCCGGAGGAATTTTGGGCGTATTGGAGCCGGTATATCTACATCAACCGCTATATGGATGCCCCCCAACCGGTGTATGAAAACCTGTTGGAGCTGGTACGGGACAAGGATTATTTTGTTATCACCACCAATGTGGATCACTGCTTCCAGAAAGCCGGATTTGATAAGAAACGGCTGTTCTATACCCAGGGCGATTACGGCCTGTTCCAGTGCAGCAAACCCTGCTGCCAGGAAACCTATGAGAATGAAACAATTATCCGGCAGATGGTGGCACAGCAGAAGGATATGCGTGTACCGAGGGAGTGTATCCCGCACTGCCCCCACTGTGGCCGCCCCCTAACCATGAACCTGCGCTGCGATGATAAATTTGTGGAGGACGAGGGCTGGCACCGAGCCGCGGAACGGTACGAGAATTTTTTGCGCACCCGCGCCGGGCAAAAAATCCTCTTCTGGGAACTGGGAGTCGGCTACAATACCCCGGTCATCATCAAGTATCCTTTTTGGCAAATGACCGCCAGGAACCCGAACGCCATCTATGCCTGCATCAACCAGGCGGAAACCGGCACCCTGCTGGGGCTGGAAAAACGGTCCATTTTCATCGACACCAATATTGGCGATGTCCTGCAAAATCTAAACCGGGAATAAGCCGAAATGTCCCCGAGGGCACCCGACGCCGAATTTCTGCCGGGTGCCCTTGGGACGTTTGCCGGCAAACCGGCCGGAAACATTCCCTTGCAAATAAACCAGAAAGCCGCTATAATATTTCCAATCAAGATGGTGCTGCCGGAGGGCGGCTTTTTATCGAATTTGAAGTTAGCTTTTGCTAACTTTGTGCGGTAATGGAGGATCATTTATGTTTTGGGATAACGTGGCATGGGTGTACGATATTTTTGCAAATGTCATTAACCGGAAGGCCAACCGGCAGCTGTGCGCCACGGTGGAGCAATTCATTTCCCCTACCGATGAGGTGCTGGAATGTGCCTGTGGAACCGGCCTGCTGAGCGAGGGAATTGCCCGGCGATGCAAAAGCCTGATTGCGACCGATTTTTCGGCCAAGATGCTGCGGCAGGCCGAACGGAAGTGCCGAAAATACCGCAACATCACATGGGAACAGGCCGATATTCTGCAGCTGCGGTTCCCCGATGAATGCTTTGATGTGGTGGCGGCCGCCAACGTCATCCACCTGCTGGAAGATCCCTACAAAGCGCTGCAGGAACTTGACCGCGTGTGCAAAAAGGGCGGCCGGATGATTATCCCCACCTACATGAGTGGAACCGACCGCGGCACCACCAATGGCGTTTCCAGTGCCATTGGAAAAGTAGGCGCGGATTTTAAGCGGGAATTTACCCTAAAAAGCTACCAGCAGTTTTTGACTGCGGCGGGCTACCCGCACGCTGAATACACCCTGTGCCAAGGGCGCATTCCCTGCGCGGTGGCCCTACTGAAAAAACAAAAATAGCAAACGTGCGGCCCACCTCGAAATTCTTCGGGGCGGGTCGGTTTTTTAGCGTTTACTTTTCTTCTTTTTTGGTGAGCTTTTTCGCCGCGATATACAAAGCGCCTACCGCCGCTGTGCCGGCAATCACATAGCCCAAGCTGCTGAGCGAACAGAATAGGGACGGCAGCAATGATGGATCTCAATTTTCCGGGTAGGGCCATGGCGGGGCAATTTCATTGCACAGAACGGTGTAAAGGGGGGAAAACAGATCCTCCAAATACTGTGGCGCCGGATGGTGCAGCGTTTGCGGGGCAGTGCACAGCGGCAGGGAGCAGATGGCAGCGGTGCCGGTATCATTGCTGACCAGACGTAGGGAACCGCCATGCGCTTCCAACACCCGGCGAGCCAGCGGCAGCCCCAGCCCGGGCGACTGATAGGAGAGACCGTTTCGATCGCGGGATTCATAGGGCCGGAATACCGTTTCCATCAGCTCCGGCGGGATACCACAGCCGTAATCGATGACCGTAATCACCGCCTGGTCACCGGCTATGCTGCCCCGGACAACCACCGGAGATTCTTTCTCGGCGGCATTCAGTCCATTGCTGATAAGATGCAGCACTGCACGCATCAGCATTTCGGCATCGCCCCGCACCAGATCATTGCTCTTTGGCAGTTCGTAGGAAAGGGTGCGTCCATTGGCGCCCAGCAGCAACCGGGCGGCTTCCAGTCCACGCTCTAGTTCCTCCCACAGCGGAAATACGACTGCCGCCGTTTCGGCCAGCTCATAGTTTTCGGCAGTGGCCAGACTATCGGCCAGCCGCAGCAGCCGGTAGCCATCCTGCAGTACGCCCTCCAGCTCCTGCCGCATATAGGGAGTCAGCATGGCTTCGTGGGCGGCTATTCCGCGAATACGACTGAACAGATCGGAAAGGGAGAGCCGCAGTGCA
This sequence comes from Oscillospiraceae bacterium, assembly GCA_003453215.1. Lineage (GTDB taxonomy): Bacteria > Bacillota > Clostridia > Oscillospirales > Ruminococcaceae > Angelakisella. The sequence goes on from DMMB01000064.1 coordinate 19,747, forward strand.
GCAGAAATCGCCAGGGAATCCCGCAGGGAAAGTTCCAGTTTATCCTGTGGCATGCCGTCGCCTCCCTTTTCGACACAATTCGACAAATTCATTTTACCATAAATTAACGGCGCTGTCACTGCCTTTTTGCGGGAAAATGGTAAATTCTTTGTTATTATTTCCAGCTTTGTGCCCCCAAACCAAATAATCGTTGCCAAAGGGGGAATAATTTGTTATACTTCCGGGGGAAAACCTATTGCAGTTTTTAAAAAATTGTTATAAAATAAACAATGTAAGCATTTTCCCTTTTGATAAACCAAAACTATTTGATGAAGGAGAGATTTTTTATGGCAATCAAGATCGGTATCAACGGATTTGGCCGTATCGGCAGACTGGTATTCCGCGCCGCAATGGAGCAGCCCGAAAAGTACGAGGTCGTTGCGATTAACGATCCCGCCATCAACCGTGACTACATGGTTTACATGACCAAGTATGATACGATCCATGGCCGCTTTCAGGGCACTGTTGAGATCAAAGACGAAAAATTCACCGTTAACGGCCACGCAATCGAAGTCTTTGACCTGATGAACCCCGCTGAAATCCCGTGGGGCAAAGTAGGCGCTGATTACGTAGTAGAATCTACCGGCGTATTTACCACCACCGAAAAGTGCAAAGCTCATCTGGAGGGCGGCGCCAAGAAGGTTATCATCTCCGCTCCTGCCAAGGATTCCGAGACTCCTACCTTTGTAATGGGCGTAAACCAGAACACCTACACCAAGGATATGCTGGTTGTTTCCAATGCTTCCTGCACCACCAACTGCCTGGCTCCTCTGGCAAAAGTAATTAATGATAACTTCGGCATTGTAGAGGGTCTGATGACCACCGTACACTCCACCACTGGCACCCAGAAGACCGTTGACGGCGCTTCCAAGAAAGACTGGCGCGGCGGCCGCGCAGCAGCCGGCAATATCATTCCTTCTTCCACCGGTGCGGCCAAGGCCTGCGCCCTGGTTATCCCGGATCTGAAGGGCAAGCTGACCGGTATGTCTTTCCGTGTTCCCACCCTGGATGTTTCCGTTGTGGACCTGACCTGCTCCCTGGCCAAACCCACTACCTATGAGGAGATCTGCAAGGTAGTAAAGGCTGCCTGCGAGGGCGAGATGAAGGGCATTATGGATTACACCGATGAGGATGTCGTTTCCTCCGATTTCTATTCCGATCCTCACACCTCCATCTTTGATGCCAAGGCCGGCATCATGCTGAACGATCACTTTGTAAAGCTGGTTTCCTGGTATGACAATGAGTGGGGTTACAGCAACAAGCTGCTGGATCTCATCGGCCACATGGCGGAAGTAGACGCTCAGTAAATCATTATAATAAGAGAAGCCCCTCGAAAGAGGGGCTTCTTTGTCTGCCAATGGAACTTTAGCCGGGGATTAACAAATAAAAAGCGCTGGTCTGGCCGGCGAAATTCTGATATGATAGAATTAGAAAAAATACAGGAGGCCAGAAGATGTACTTTGCTTATGGATCGGAGCAGACCGATTATCTGCGGCAGCGGGATAAGCGCCTGGGCGCCGCAATCGAACAGATTGGCCCGGTGGAGCGCGCGGTGGATTGCGATATTTTTTCTTCGGTGGTGCACCATATCATCGGGCAGCAGATTTCGACCAAAGCGCAGGCGACCATCTGGCGGCGCATGGGAGAGGAACTGGGCGAAGTAAATGCCGAAACCATCTTAGCGGCGGGGGTGCCCAAGCTGCAGTCGCTGGGGATGACTTTTCGGAAAGCGGAATATATCACCGATTTTGCCGGCCGGGTGCATAGCGGAGAATTTGACCCGGAGGGAATTTGGCAGAAAAGCGATGAGGAAGCCATCCGGGAACTGAGCGCATTAAAAGGAATCGGTGTGTGGACAGCGGAAATGATTTTGCTGTTCTGTATGCAGCGGCCGGATATTCTAAGCTATGATGATCTGGCAATCCAGCGCGGGATGCGTATGCTGTACCGCCACCGGAAAATGGATCGAAAGCTCTTTGAAAAGTACCGCAAACGTTACAGTCCCTATGGCAGCGTGGCCAGCCTGTACCTGTGGGCCATCGCGGGCGGCGCCTTGGAGGGCCTGACGGACCCGGCCCCCAAGAAGAAGCCAACGCAAGCGGTAAAAAGTAAAAAAGCGGCAGATGCCAAATAAGACATCCGCCGCAAGCGCCATAGGAAAATTAGAAGATAACCGTCAGCAGCATTTTAAAGCGCTCTTCCCCATAGACTGCATGGGGAATGCCGGCCGGCATAACAATGCTTTCGCCCTGCTGTAGGATATGCGGAACCCCATCCACTGTAAAGCGTCCGGTGCCCTCCAATACTTGCACCATGGCATCGCCGCCGGAGGCGTGGGTGCTGATTTCTTCGCCCTTTTCAAAAGAAAACAGGGTGAGACTGACTGCGTTATTCTGCGCCAGCGTTTTGCTTACCACCTGTCCAGGCTGGTAGTCGATCTGGCTGGCCAGAACCATAATCTCATTTTTGGGGATATTTTTCATACCGCTCATAGGGGCACGCTCCTTTTTATTTGATGTTCTTATTATAGGTCTTTCTTGCGGGATATGCAACGGTCCCCGTTGACTTTCGGCAGGAAATCCATTATACTATTAGGGCTGCCCATCCATTCCAACAAAGCAAGGTTAGAATAAAATCGGGGTGTAGCGCAGTTGGTAGCGCCTGCACTTTGGGGTACGAAGCCGAGCGCCGCCAGTGGCGGATGCAGCAAGGCGGAGTACGCGCAGCGGTCGAAAAAGACGAGTATGCGAAGCACGAAGGCTTTTTCGGGAACCGCAAGCCGGGCGGACAAAACAAGGGCAGAAAAAAAGAATTCAATCGGGGTGTAGCGCAGTTGGTAGCGCGCTTGCTTTGGGAGAATGCGCCCAGCCGGATAAAACAACTCAATAACCGGGTGTAGCGCAGTTGGTAGCGCGCCTGCTTTGGGAGCAGGATGCCGCAGGTTCGAATCCTGTCACTCGGACCATATCGAGTGTTCTTAACCAACCTGAGAGTTGGATGAGGACACTCGATTTCTTTTTGCCTTTTTGCGCCTCTTTGTATGTATGAGCAGGAGTTGTCCTGCTCTATTTTGTTATGCCGATTGTGCGTTCGGAACATATTCCACGGCAACGCCCTTGCGGGTTTCTTCTCGGTAGTTGTGTCTGCTCCAAAGGCTCGGCAGTTCCAGATACCCTACAAACTTATAGTGTATCTTTATCATCTGTTTGCGGTTTTTGCCCGTGCCTGTGACCTCGTATACCTCTATGCGGTCAATGAGTTCCCGCAGCAGCGGTGCAGTCAGCTTATCCATCTGCATAAATTTCCGAACGGCGGCAATGAATTTCTCTTTTCCAAGCTGCATTTCATCCACCTCCGACAGGCGTTTACGATATGCGGAGATTTTCTCTTTCAATTCCAACCGTTCCGCTTCATACTTGCCCGAAAACCTCATAAACATCTCGTTGGTCAGCTTGCCCGATACATTGTCCTCATAGCACTTAATGCACAGCTCCGCTACCTGCTCACTGCGAACAATACACTTTTGCAGTTCGCCCTCAATGTGTTTTTTCTCTTTGAGAATATCTGCATTGGTTTTATCGGCAAGCAGCATAGCAAAACTTCTTCGTCATCACACAGACATTTGGATAAGCGGCGAAGTTCCAGTATTACCACCTGCTCAATAGCGTCGGCTCTGAGGTAATGGGTTGAGCTGCAAGTTCCCCGGTTGCCGTGATAATTGCCGCACATAAAGAACGGTATATCTTCCTTGTCGTGCTTTATGCCGTCTGCTTTACCAGAGAAATATGAAATGGGAACGCTGAACATTGTCGGAATCGCAGGCTTGTATGCAGCATTAGGGTGGGTTTTAGAAACAACGGCTGATGTTGTGTGGTAACTTCATTCTACCACAGGGAGAAAAATCACTATGGATTTTTACTCAAGTGTCCAACTTGATTTTACAATCAACCATACGATTTACAATTTATATGTGGCAAACAAGTTGTATTTGAAAGATGACAGCACATTTTATCACACGAATGACCTGATCTTTTCGTGGCTGACGAACTGCTCCGAGTTAGAAGAAATGACGCTCGCTGTATCTAATCCGTTACACCGAAAAGAGCAAACTACCGCCACCTTTGGCGGTAGTTCGATGAGCATATGCACATGATCCGGGCATACTTCTGCCTGTACGATCCTCACCCCTTTCCATTCGCAAAGCTGTCGCAGGATCGCTCCTACCTCTGCCCTCTTTTCTCCATAGAACACTTTTCTACGGTACTTTGGCGCAAATACTACATGGTATTTGCAATTCCACTTCGTATGCGATAAACTATTTATGTCGTTCATTTGACGACCTCCCTTTGTTTTTTCTTGTGCAGTTGACGGACCGCACTTCTATCTTAAAACAAAGGGAGCTCTTTTTCTATCTTCATCATCGCCACAGGCTTCTTTTGAACCACTCGCCTTGCGAGTGGTTTTCGATAGACAGAAAAAGGCCGCCTTTTCGGGCGGCTTTTCTGCTGCTTTCCGCAAAGTAGAATAAACACACAGAAGTCGGGGCGTTCATCTGCCAAAACGGAGGAATTTGCAAATTTTGTTGCGGCAGTATGCCCGGTATGTTATTCTTAGGATAGAAAGTGAAGTGACTGTCTATGAATATTGCCATCATTACCGGTGCTTCGGCCGGCATTGGCCGGGAATTGGTTTATGCTGTCGATCAGGAAAATATCTGCGATGAAATATGGGTCATCGCCCGCCGGCGGGAACGACTGGAGGAACTGCAGTCCCGCTGCCGCCATCCCCTTCGCCCGGTTCCTCTGGATCTGAGCAGCGAAGCGGCACTGACGGAATATGAGGCGCTGCTGGCCTCCCAGAAACCGAATGTTTCACTGCTCATAAATGCCGCCGGCTGCGGCACCTTTGGCCCCTTCGCGGAATGTGACCTCTCCCCGCAGGAAAACAGCATTCGGCTTAATGTGCTGGCGCTGACGGCTTTGTGCCGCCTAACGCTGCCCTATATGACGGCCGGCAGCAGTATCATTAATCTCGGTTCCAACTCTGCCTGGCAGCCGGTTCCCTATCAGGCCGTCTATGGGGCCAGCAAAAGCTATGTTCTCAGTTTTTCCCGCGCCCTGGGGCGGGAGCTGCGTCCCCGCGGCATTCATGTCATGTGCGTCTGCCCCGGCTGGATCAAAACCGAATTTCAGGAAGCCGCCCACCATGAAGAATATATCCGCTATGTGGATCGCTGGTACACCCCGGAAGCGGTTGCCGCCCAGACCATGAAGGATCTGAAAAAGAAAAAAACGGTCTCCATTCTTGGCAGCCCGGTGCGGCGGCAGGTACGGCTGGTTAAGCTGCTGCCGGTCCGGTGGGTTATGGCGATCTGGTGCCGTCAACAGGGCATAGAATAAATCCACCCAGCAGTCGGGGAATCCCCGGCTGCTTTTTCTCCCACTGTGTCGTATGTGTGCATTGACTGCATCCTGCTGTCGCAGTAAAATAAAATGGAATAGGTGTTTATTTTATTAAATACCTGCTATCCAAATGGAGGAACTGCCCATGAAAGAAGTCAAATCCCCAAAGAAACCGCTTATTTACTATTACTGCATCGTCCTATTGGTGCTGATGGTGTTCAATTCCTTTATTGTGCCGCTGATTGCCCGGCAGCAGATTAAGGAAGTGGACTATGGCACCTTTATGTCCATGACCGAAAAAGGCGAAATCGGTAAAGTAGAAATCGAAACCAACCAGATCCTTTTCACCGATAAGGATGGCCAGAACATCTACAAAACCGGTGTCATGAATGATCCCAATCTTACCGAGCGTCTGTATGCCTCCGGCGCCCAGTTCGCCACCGAAATTGTAGAGGAAGCTTCCCCGCTGATGAACTTCTTCCTCACCTGGGTTTTGCCCATTGTCATCTTTGTTGCCATTGGGCAGCTGCTCTATAAGAAGATGACCGAAAAGATGGGCGGCGGTCCCAATTCCATGATGTTTGGCATGGGCAACAGCAATGCCAAAGTTTATGTTCCCTCCACCGATGGCGGCATCCGCTTTGCCGATGTAGCCGGTGAAGATGAAGCCAAGGAAAATCTGCAGGAGATCGTCAATTACCTGCACGATCCCAGCAAATACAAATCCATCGGCGCTTCCATGCCAAAGGGTATTCTGCTGGTAGGCCCTCCCGGAACGGGTAAAACCATGCTGGCCAAGGCCGTTGCCGGCGAAGCAGGCGTGCCGTTCTTCTCCATCTCCGGTTCGGAATTTGTGGAAATGTTTGTCGGCATGGGCGCTTCCAAGGTGCGTAATCTGTTTGACCAGGCCAAAGAAAAAGCCCCCTGCATTGTTTTCATCGATGAGATCGATGCCATCGGTCAAAAGCGCAGCGGCGGCCAATACAGCGGCAATGATGAACGCGAGCAGACCCTCAATCAGCTGCTGACCGAAATGGATGGCTTTGAGGGCAACAATGGCGTTATCATTCTGGCGGCCACCAACCGTCCCGAATCCCTCGATCCCGCTCTGACCCGTCCCGGCCGCTTTGACCGTCGGGTACCTGTGGAGCTGCCCGACCTGCAGGGCCGCGAAGCCATCCTCAAGGTTCATGCCAAAAAGGTTGCCATTGAGGATAACATTGATTTTACCACGGTGGCTCGCATGGCCTCCGGTGCCTCCGGTGCGGAACTGGCCAATATCGTTAATGAAGCGGCCCTGCGCGCTGTACGGGATGGCCGCGATAAAGTGACCCAGTCCGATCTGGAAGAGAGCATCGAAGTCGTCATTGCCGGCTATCAGAAGAAGCATGCCATCCTCACCGACCACGAAAAGTGGATCGTTTCCTACCACGAAATTGGCCACGCCCTGGTGGCCGCCTGCCAGAGCCATTCGGCCCCGGTGCAGAAAATTACCATCATTCCCCGTACCTCCGGTGCTTTGGGCTACACCATGCAGGTGGATGAAGGCAACCACTATCTGATGAACAAAGAGGAAATTGAAAATAAAATCGCTACTCTCACCGGCGGCCGCGCGGCCGAAGAAGTCAAGTTTGGCTCCATTACCACCGGTGCCTCCAATGATATTGAGCAGGCCACCCGTCTGGCGCGCGCTATGCTTACCCAGTACGGTATGAGCGATGAATTCGATATGGTCGCGCTGGAAACGGTGAACAACCAGTATCTCGGCGGCGATACCTCTTTGGCCTGCTCGGCCGGCACACAGGCGGAAATTGATCGGTTGGTCATTTCTATCGTGAAAAAGCAGCACGAAAAAGCCAATCAGATCCTGAACGAAAAGCGGGAGAAGCTGGATGAGCTGGCCCAGTACCTGTACGAAAAAGAAACCATCACCGGCGAAGAGTTCATGAAGATCCTGAACGAATGATTCCGCAAAGAGGTACCGCATGAATTTACTGTTTTGCATCAATGGCGGCTACACCGGCCCGCTGCTGGATTGTTTGGATTCCATTGTGCTGCATGGAGGCGAGGAGCACTACGACGTGTACCTCCTCTCCTCCGATTTGCCGGAAGAAACACAGCAGCAGCTTTGCCGGCAGGTCCCGGCCGCCGTTGCCCTGCACTTTATTTCCGTTCCGCGGGCGCTGTTTGAGGGCTTCCCCGAAACCGGCCGCTACCCGCAGGAGATTTATTACAGGTTGGCAGCCCCCCTGCTGCTCCCCCCGGAACTGGATCGCATCCTGTACCTGGATGCCGATATTGTGGTCATCAATCCGCTGGGGCCGCTGTACCGCAGCGATTTTGAGGGCAGCCTTTTTATGGCCTGCACCCACACCCGGGAACTCTTAACCCTCGCCAACAGCCACCGCCTGGGGCTGGAAGAGCCCGTTCCCTACATCAATACCGGCGTAATCCTGATGGAGCTGGCCGGGCTGCGGCAGACGATCGATCTTGCGGCGGTGCGGCAGTACGCACTGGAGCACTTCGACGCCCTGTTATTGCCGGATCAGGATATTCTTACGGCGCTGTATGGCAGCCGGGTCAAGCTCATTGACAGCCAGTTGTATAATCTCAGCGACCGTATTCTGGCCTTCTACAATGCCAGTCCCCTGCACCCCCACCACAGCCTGGAATGGGTGCGGCAGAATACCGTTATTATCCATTACTGCGGCCGCAATAAGCCCTGGAAACCGGGTTATGTCGGTATTCTGGATGTATTTTACCGGGAGCTGAAAGAACAGCAGGCCCGCCTGCATCCGGCCGATCATCGGTAGGGCATTTCCCCCATGAAATATTGGCTCTTTTTTGCAATACCTCCCAGTTTTCCTGCCGGGGGGTATTGTGCTTTTTTGGCAAATGTCAAGAAGAAAATGGACAAAAGCGTAAAAATAGCATGGAATCATCTCATGCGGTCAAGACCGAGAAAAAATTCGCCTGCAGAAATCTGCGGGCGAATTTTTTTCGCAAGTGCCTGCGGCAGTCTTGACAGCATGATGAATCCATGCGTATGGCAGACAACAAGGCCTGCTGGGCAGGCCTTGCTACCGCAGCACTTGAATTATGGGACGCGGGACAGCATAACATAGCCGCTGCTGCAACAAGTCCCGTTCAGGGAAATATGTTACAATAATCAGAGACCACGAACTATCCTGAAAAATAAGGGAGGCTCTCATGGGACAGCACTACTATTTCCGACTGAAAGCTCTGAACAAAGACTAAGTGGAATCCCTCGCTGTAAAGCGGGGGATTTTAATCTGTAATCGGACATTCAGAACCGGACTTTTTGACTTTTGGCATGGTCTTCCCCCCAAATCGCTGAGGGAACAGGAAGCGAAGCAGACGAGCAACTACCCAGACCATCAGACAGCACATTAGAACAAGTACAAACAGACAGACCAGCACAATCGCGGCTGTAACCAAAAATTTGATCATCTTATTACCTCATTTAAAATCGTTTTGCACTACGGAAGATATACAAGAACAGGCCGGCCACTACCGCCATCAACATGGCTGTCATAAAAAATGACAACAGCGGTTCAGCCAACACAGCCGAAAACACACTGCTGACCAATCTGCAGACTCCGGCCAGAAATTCAGAAACCATAAACACCTCCATAGAGAAAGAAAAGGGGCATGGGGTGGTCCCCATACCCCTTGTGCGCGGTATCAACCGCGGGCAGCGCGCTTGGCACGACGGAAAATGCTGAATCCGAGCGAAACAAGTGCGGCACAAATGAACACCGTCAGCAGCGGATTGGCGGTCATGATGTCCCAGACATCTCCAACCAGAGTCGCCAAAGTGCTGGTGTTACCAAGGATGGTAGAGATAGTAGTAGCGGCCTCCTGAATGCATACCTCCTTTATATAGATTTATGGCATACCTACTGTTCGTGGATACAATGCACCATGTTTTGAAGGCATGGTGCATTAATTTATGGGTTCGATTTTGATGCACTGGGACAACGAGGACAGGAAGGACAAAAGCAGCCTGTGAAATTTATTCCCGTTTCTCTGCTTTTTTCTCCCGTTCCAGAATTTCCCGGAGGACTCTGACACCTTTTTCTGTGTAATCCTCTTCTTCGCTTCCGTTGCATTCCAATATTCGCTCAATGGCCTGCGCGGGATCCAGAGAATGATACGGATAATACAGCTTACGGAGCTCCTTTGCTTTCATTTGCTTATACACCTGTTTACTACTCTTTTCATAGGTGTAGGCCCAGTAGCGATACAGGTATCCCAACCAATAAAGTTCTTCCCGGCCGTATCGTTCTTTTCCGTAGGAAGTCGGTCCGTATTGTGCCTCCACTTCGTTGAGAATGCTGACGGCATCGCTGGCTTCCAATAAAAAGCCTCTATGGTCCATTCTGGCTGCAACTTGGGAATTCATGAATCTACGGATAAAAATGGGAGAGCTGCACTGAGTTGTTTCAAGGGACTCTGCAAAAATATCAGCCTGTAATGCACATAGCTTCAGACCCTCTTCGTCGATCTTCTTCATAGCAAAATTTCCTCAATATACTGACCCTGCCCACGATACTGCTTGCGGGCAATTTTGACCTTGTCGTTGCTGACCTTTGCATCCTCACTCCGCACGGAGATATATGTTTCCTTCTCAATCGATGCAAGATAGCATTTGCGTAGAATTTCTATCCGATCTGCCGCCCTCTGTGTAAGGAAAACATACTGGTTGCCCAGATTGGTAGCAGAAAGGCAGTGTCGGCACTGGACATCTGTTATTTCGCCCTCAATAAAACTGTCGATGATCTGGAACATCCGGTTGTCCGCAATCGGTGCTACCACATAATCGATTCCATTCAACCGATTCAGAATGTTCTGAATCATCGGATGCTCGGCATAGCCGGTCAATTTGCCACGGAAGAATGCGATCATCAGCATCCAATCCTGTTCTACACCCAGTTTCAGCTCTGTCATACCGGATTTGTCGAAATCCAGCATATACAAGCTCGAGTGCGGAAAGTTGGAAACGAACATCGCAGACTGTTCCAGATTTTCTCCACAATAGAAGCCCTGACCAAAATCGTTGTTTTTTCTTGACTTCTCAATGGAAATATCGCCTGAAATATCAGTTTTGGCTCCGTGAAACAGTAGGACATGGTTCTCCAGACATTCTTCCCGAAACAACTGTTCCTTAATCTTGTTCAGACGAATTTTCTTTTTGAACGCATACTCATAAATTTTTTCAAGATTGGCGGGTGAAACTGTTTCTCCTGGCTCTTTCCAGCGGGAAACCGTGCTGGCGCTTACCCCAAGTTCCTGTGCAAATTCCTGAATGGTCATCCCCAGTAACTCCAGTATGACCTCGATATCCTCATATACACGAAAGTCCATGTGAATCCCCCTTATGTTCTGCATGAACTTGATTATAGCACATCGGATAAACAAGTTCAATGTTTTTTCAAACTTATTTATCGCATATCGGATGAACAAGTTGACTGGATGCAAAAAGCATCTCTATTCATACAAAATCAAATGGTCGAGGTGTTCCTTTACTTTATGGAAGGATCGATATATAGCGGAGCCCCTTTTTGAGCAATATGGGTAGGCACAATTTTATATATTGCGGAAGAAAAATCTTCCCAAAACTTCAAATTCAAGTCTTTAGTTTTGAAAATATCTTCATAGATATATCTAAAATCCACAAAGGCATCTGAGAAACGTTCAATTTGTGTTTCAAAGTCCGAGTGGTTAGTATCATTCATAATTTCTTGTTGTATTTCAATAGGCAGTCTATTGAACAAATCCGATAGTTTATGAGAGCGGCATTCACCAGTTCTCTCCTTTATTACCGCTTTCAAAAATAACTCCACAGAAAAGGCGGAATTGACCATTGCAGGTATTGGCAGAATGATAGCCCCGTTTTGGTTGATACACATCATACATCGTTCATATGCTAATTTGAATGCTTCTGCCTGTTGGTATATTGTGTACGCTTCTTCGTTATACATAATGCCCCCAAATCTGTAATTTTGGAGAATGTTAAAGTGAACAGTCAGTAAATCTGAGGCTTGCCAAACAATAATGATAACTTTCTGATAACTCTCCGGCCCTGTCATTGACTATCCCAAATCCGGCAATATACTGTCGTTTCTGTAGGGGGTATCACTATGACCCAATCAGAATACGAGGCAGAGTTGCACTTTCAGCTCTGTAAAAGTATCTTCGCCACTTTGGGAGGCAGGGGCATCATCTCAGAAGATGATATGCACACTTTACTCCGTGCCGCTGTGGAAAAATACCATGCACCAATTGGCGAACTGGAGGTAAACAGCATTGCCGGAGAAAAGAATTACAAGGGTTGAGTTCCCTGTCAAACCATCCTCATCGGAACAGCCGCCGCCCACAAAACGGGTTGCCGCTTATGCCAGAGTGTCCACCATGAAAGATGCCCAGGAGAACAGTCTCCAATCCCAGCAGGAGTATTTCACGGAATGCATCCAACGCCATCCTGACTGGGTCTTTGCCGGGATGTACACCGATGATGGTATCTCCGGGCTGTCGATCCGCAAGCGTGACGGTTTCAACCGTATGGTAGCGGATGCCCTGGACGGCAAAATCGATCTGATCCTCACAAAGTCTCTGTCCCGGTTCGCCCGAAATACCGTGGATGCCCTCACTACCATCCGCAGCCTGAAAGCCGCCGGGGTGGCGGTCTACTTTCAGAAAGAGAATATCAACACCATGGACAGCGCCGGGGAGTTCCTCATCACCCTGATGAGTTCTTTTGCCGAAGAGGAGAGCAGGTCCATTTCCGAAAATGTTACCTGGGGCGTCCGCCATCGATACGCCCAAGGAATCTATCATCTCCCCGGACTGCTTTTGGGGTATCAGCGCAACCAAGATGGTGAAATTCAAGTCGATGAAGCCAGGGCCAGAGTCGTGCGGTTCATCTACCTGCTTGCCCTGGCTGGGAAAAGCAGCACAGATATCTGCCGCATTCTTATGGACTGCGGCATCCCCTCCCCGGGGCAGGGGCATCGATGGGAACCGCACACTGTACGCAGCATTCTGAAAAACGAGAAATATATGGGCGATGCCGTCCTCCAAAAGGAGATCACCGCGGATTTCCTTACGAAAACCAGAAAACCAAACGAGGGCGAAGCGCCGCAATACTATGTGGAGAACGGACATCCCTGTATCGTCAGCAAGTCTGTGTGGCAGGAAGTGCAAGCCACATGGACGGATGCCAGCCGCCGGAACTGCACCTTTTCACCCATCGCCAACAAAATCATCTGCGGTGAATGTGGCGGTCGGTATGGTCGAAAGACCTGGCACTCCACCACCTACCGGGATGCCGTCTGGGAGTGCAATAGCAAGAAGGCTGGCCGCACAAAATGTAAATGCCGCCACATTTACGCTGAGGAACTGGACACCGCTATCCGCCGATCCATGCATCATCTACTGAAGACCCACCAAATAATCATCCCTGACTGCGCAGATCTGTTGTCACAGGCCCCGGGAGAGATTTCATCAAATGCTCGATCCGTTCTGAATGATATAGCCCGTGGGGAACTGGATATCCAGATTGACGGTCTGATGATTGGTATCCTTATCCGAAAAATGGTGGTCACGCCAAAGCAAACCCTGGTAATTCACTTTCTAGACGGCACCACCTACCGTCACCGCCTTGGCGCTACTCCCCGAGGAACACGGCTTTACAATACACAACGAGATCACAGCCGGATGTTGGCCTTATACGCCAAGGGATGCTCCGCAAAGGAGATATCGCAGCGGTTGGGGATCAGTGTTAACACGGTACGGTCATTTTTGCGGCGGCACCGTGGCACATAGGGGGTAGGATGTCCTGAAACAAAATCTGATTTCAATGTGTGCGTATCTGTCAGATTTCCTGGATTCCAATCTCTTTCAGATAATTAAATGTTTCGTCATAGAACGCCGGAAGCCTGGTTGCATCATCGGTTACTCCCTCAGGAATATAGATTATGAAGCCTTGACGTGCGCGCGTCAAAAGAACTCGATAGGCATTTGTCAGATATACAGACTTCTTGAGCTGGTCAGCTTTGTTTCTTGCTTCCTTTGCTGCCTGTGCTTGGAGGTCATCAGCTTTGGGGCGGCCACGCCGTTTAGGAGTGCTGTTCTTGAGTTCCTGGGCCTTGTTGTAGGCATCCCGCCACACTCCACGGCGCACTTCATCCAGGGCGTCCATAGCCCACTCAACGACGTGGAACGGGTCTATGCAGCGCTCGCAGCCGGGAGTAAACTCATTGACGCACTCCGTAATCCATTTGGCACCGTCGCCTGTTACGACCTTGATGCTTTCCAACTGTTCCTTGGTCAATGAGCGGTAAAACTTCTCCAGAACGGATTTGCCATGCCCTTCAGCGGCCCAGACCACTGTGTTGGTCTCATGGTTCACGATGACGGTGATGTACTTGTGTCCTTTCTTGTAGCTGGTTTCGTCGATGCCGATGTAGACAAGGTTATTCAACCGGACCGCTCTTTCCGGCTCGATTTCATTCAGAGTACGGGAAATACAGCGGCCCACGGTCTTCCAGTCAATGCGCATGTACTCAGCTACTGCATTCCTCGGAAGGTAGACTGCAAGCCATCCAACCGTCAAGTCAAAGTCCTTTGTGAAGTGGCTTCCAGGATATGCCCATGGTACATCAGCGACGATGCTGCCATGCTTAGGACACTTGATGCGCTGGGTCTCACTCTCAATCTCAACGAGGACGCTTCCAAAGTCGAGACCACGCCATACTCGAACGTCCTTGGAAGAACGGCCATCCTTGGGGTATTTCTTCCCACAAAAGGGGCAGCGATACTGGTGCTTCTTATCCGGCCGCGCCTTTACCCGGAGGTGCTTCACACCTCGTCCATCGGTATAATTTTTAGCGGACTCGACCACTGTGTTCTTGACATTCAGCAGATTCTTGATTAAGGTGTTAGTTGAAGCCATCCGTGTTTCTCCTTTTGATTGTTGTGCGCCAACTAACACTCTAAAGGAACACGGGTGGCTTTTCAATTTTATTTTTGCACTGGTGTCCGCCACCCTTGACTGAACCTGAAAGAAATGCCACTCGGTAGTTGCCGACGGCGAGGAACTCATGAGCAGCTCACAGTAGCAACCGTCGGTTTTCCAGTTTGGCATTTCTTTCAGAACTCGTCAAGGGCAAGCCCCGTTGGGGTGGCTGGCTTGCCTCTGACTCAGAATCTATGAGCAGCATTTTGG
>DMMB01000076.1 GCA_003453215.1 Oscillospiraceae bacterium
TGTTTCACGTGAAACATTTTTGTCGTGTTCAAAAAAGGAGTTCTCTATGATTTCAAATTCCGCCTTTACCCAGCTGATGGAACAAATTGCCCTGCCGCAGGCCGCCGCGGAATATGACCGCTTTGCCCGCTACTGCACCGCACTGCAGCAGTGGAACCAGCGCATGAACCTGACGGCCATCACCGATGATGAGGGTGTGGCGGAAAAACACTTTGCCGATAGTCTGCTGCCCCTTACCATGGTGGAGCTGCCGCAGGGGGCCTCGCTGGTGGATGTCGGCAGCGGCGCAGGGTTCCCCGGGTTGCCTATGGCGCTGGTGCATCCCGATCTACGCATTACTTTTTTGGATAGCCTGCAGAAGCGCCTGACCTTTTTGGAGGCGCTAACGGCAGAGCTGAAAGTCCCGGCCGGGATGCTGCACGCCCGCGCTGAAGAAGCCGGCCAGAACCGGGCATACCGGGAGCAATTTGATGTGGCAACGGCCCGGGCAGTCGCCAATTTGAATGCCCTGGCGGAATACTGCCTGCCGCTGGTAAAGGTAGGCGGGCTGTTTTTGGCGCTCAAGGGTTCGGCCGGCCGGGAAGAGTTGGCGGCCGCAGAGGGTGCCATTACCAAGCTGGGCGGTCGGGTAGAGGCGGTTTATGATTACACCCTCCCCGGCGGAGATGCCCGGGTGCTGCTGGTTATCCGCAAAGAAAAGCCTACTCCGCCCCAGTACCCCCGTACCGCCGCCCTGATGAAAAAGAAACCCTTGACCTGAGATGGATCAGCGGATCCATTTTGCCCCCGGCCGGGGGCTTTTTCTTTTACAGATTTCTGCGGCTTTTGCGGCGGCGGGGGGCACCAAATGTTTCACGTGAAACATTTAGCGCAGGAAAAAGCGCCCCCCGGAAATAACGGAGGGTGCTTTTTCTCGATCAGTTGGGAAGGGGGTTCTATGTTACTCTCGGTGAGAGGAACAAGCGGAAAAATAAAAAGCAGAGGGGACACCCAATCAGGCATAGAGGGAAAGCTGGTCTTTTTCCTCCGGCTGTTTTTTGGCCGCCTTGGGAATGCGAATGGTGTAGCTGATGCAGTCCTCCTCCTCTTTGCGCCGGGTGGTAACAACCACACCAAAGCGCCGGATTTCTTCCACGGCCCGGTCTACGGTGGTGAATAGAATGCGGTAATCTCGCAAAAGGCCCCGGTAGGGCGGGTGCTGCTGCCGGTGCAATAGCTGCTGCAGGTATTCTTCTCCCTGGCGGACATTCAGTTCGCTTTCCGCTATGTGCCGGATGGCGCGCAGCTGCAAATCCTCATCGGGCAGGCGCAGCAGCGCCCGGGCCAGCCGTTCCGGAATGTGATACTGGAAAAGAGCCTGCTGTACAGCCGGGGAAAGCCGCAGCAGCCGCAATTTATTGCAAAGTGCCGAAGGACTGATGGCCAGCAGGGCAGCGGCCTCATTTTGGGTAAGGCCGCACTGGGCAATCAGCTGCAGAATGCCCTCCGCTTCCTCCATATAGTGCAGGTCACTGCGGTGCAGGTTTTCGGCCAGGGTCAGGGCGGCGGCATCGGGTTCTTCTTTTTGCCACACCAGTGCGGGGATCCGCTGCCAGCCAAGCATTTGGCAGGCACGCCAGCGCCGCTCCCCGGCTATGAGGCAGTAGCCGCCCTGCGGCAGCGCCCGCACCGAAATGGGGTTCAGCAGCCCGCTGCGGTCAATGCTCTGGGCCAGGGCCGCCAGTTCCTCCTCGTGGAAGTCCCGGCGGGTCTGGTGGGGGCTGGGGCTAATTTCCCCAATGGGCAGCTGCTGTACGATTGCCTGCTTTTCCCGGTTTAAAAGCGCCATGCGGTTCGCCTCCTGTAATTTCCTCTATTTTCCATTATAGCGGCATGGTCGGCCTTGTCCAGTAAAAGTGTTCGACTGCAAAACTGCTTTCTCCCGCTATTTTTCCACAATCGGCCCGGCACCGGCAGGCATTTTTCCCGACCGAACGGGAAATCCGGCAAATGCCGCCGTAATCCGTCGGACGATTGTTGGTATATTCCGCAACATAAAATGATGGGCGAAAATCCGGGAAAATGTTTCACGTGAAACATTTTACTGCGGGAAAGGGTTCCCAAAAAGATTTATTGTGTGCTATAATGGGGACAATCGACCGAAGGAGGCGCATCAATGGGCAAAATTATCGCGATCATCAACCAGAAAGGCGGCGTAGGAAAAACCACAACGGCGGTGAATCTTTCGGCAGCATTGGGGCAGCTGGGCTGCCGGGTATTGCTGGCCGATCTGGATCCGCAGGGGAACGCCACCAGCGGGGTGGGGATCAATAAGCGGGAAGTGAAGGTTTCCAGCTACCATGTGCTGATGGAGGAAAGCGGCGCGGCGGAAGCTATTTTGCCGACGCGGTTCAAGGGGCTTTCCATCCTGCCCAGCAACATAGACCTGGCCGGTGCAGAAATAGAACTGGTGGAAAAAGAAAACCGGGCCAAATCGCTGCGGGCGGCGCTGCTGCGGGTAAAGGAAAACTACGATTTTATTTTTATTGATTGTCCGCCTTCCCTGGGGCTGATTACCGTAAATGCCCTGACGGCCAGCGATTCGGTGCTGATCCCGATCCAGTGCGAATACTATGCGCTGGAGGGACTGACCCAGCTGATGCAGACGGTGCGTACCGTCAAGCGGCTGTACAACAGCTCCATTACGGTGGAAGGCGTGCTGCTGACGATGTACGACGGCCGCCTGAACCTGACCAACCAGGTGGTGGGGGAGATCAAGAAATACTTTGCGGACAAGGTGTTTAAAGCGACGGTGCCGCGGAGCGTGCGCATTTCCGAAGCGCCCAGCTATGGCGAGCCGATCTGCTACTATGACAAGGCGAACCGCGGTACGCTGGCCTATCAGCGGGTGGCGGAAGAGCTGATCGAGCGCAACCGGAAGTAAAATGTTTCACGTGAAACAATTACAGGATTTTACAGAACAATAAACTGCAAAAATCAGTTGTAAAAGTTTTGGGTCAAGCCTTTTTCAAAAGGCTTGCGGTATCCAAAGGCA
This sequence comes from Oscillospiraceae bacterium, assembly GCA_003453215.1. Classification (GTDB taxonomy): domain Bacteria; phylum Bacillota; class Clostridia; order Oscillospirales; family Ruminococcaceae; genus Angelakisella. The sequence continues at coordinate 3,035 of DMMB01000076.1, forward strand.
GTGCCTTTGGTCACGCTCCGCAGAGCGTGAAATCTCTCTCCATACCGGAGGGCGCTCCGCAGGGGGCGAATGACGAAAAAGACCCGGCGTGGTCTTTTTCGTCAGAGGGGGCGACCTGCAAGAGAGGGCGCCCCCTTGGCCCCAACTTTTACCATCTATCCTTCCTCCGAGCAGGAGGAAAACAGATACAAATGGCTCCGTTGGTTCTTGCCTAACGGCGGTGTAAAGTCTTATAAAAGGTTTTAATTTGTACGCCTATCCGGCGAGGACTTCCTTTTGCTCGTGCAAAAGGAAGCAAAACACGCTCGGGGACACCCCGAGACCCTACGCACCGGAACGCCCGCTCGGAAAGCCAAAGGGCGGCTTCCCGAAGCGTGGGCTAAACGGTGCTTATAGGGTGTCTGCGACGCATTTTTATCGCCCGCGCGCTGGAGCGCGGAAGGGCGAACCACCACCCCTTACCCCTCCTCAGAGGAGGGGAATTAAGGGGGAAGCGAGCAGATAGCTTTTAATTTGTAAGGAACTGTACAAAGAGGAATTTTATCAACAATCTCTTTGTTTCGGCAAACAGGAAGAACATTTGATAAAAAAACACATTAAAATAAATAGGGGGAGGAACCTATGGCGAAGAAAAGCGGACTGGGAAAGGGCCTGGATGCCCTGTTCTTGGATAATGAGACGGCGGAGAGCAGCAGCCTGATGACGCTGCGGATTTCCGATATTGAGCCGAATAAAGAGCAGCCGAGAAAGGCCTTTGAACCGAATGCGCTGGCAGAACTGGCGGATTCCATCCGGGAACACGGGATTTTGCAGCCGGTGGTGGTGCGTGCGTTGCCCGGCGGCGTGTATCAAATTATTGCCGGAGAGCGGCGCTGGCGGGCCAGTCGTATGGCCGGACTGAGCGAGATCCCGGCGATTGTAATAGAGGCGGATGATGCCAAAGTGCGGGAACTGGCGCTGATAGAAAACCTGCAGCGGCAGGACCTGACCCCGCTGGAAGAGGCCGAGGGCTACCGCAGCCTGATGGAGCACAGCGGCATGACGCAGGAGGAAGTGGCGGCGCGGTTGGGGAAATCCCGGCCGGTGGTGGCGAATTCCCTGCGGCTGCTGAACCTGCCGATGGGGGTAAAGAAGTTGCTGGATGAGGGCAAGCTGAGTGCCGGTCACGCCCGGCTGCTGGCCAGCCTGCCGGAGGATGAGGCGCTGATGAAGGCCAATGAGGTCATTCGGCGGGGAATGAATGTGCGCGACCTGGAGGCCCACCTGAAGAAAGAGCGTATGGCGGCCCGCAAAGCGGCCGAGCGCAAGGCCAATCCCTCCGAGGAGCTGTGGGGCAATAAGGAGCTGCGGGAGATGCAGCTGGCGCTGCAGGAGGAACTGGGCCGCCGTGTTACCATCAACCGCAAGGGGATGGGCGGCATTCTGACGATAGAATACAGCGACATGGATGACCTGACCGACCTGGTGGATAAGCTGACGGGCGGGGATTAAACAGCAGGTGCGAAAAATTCTCTCC
>DMMB01000087.1:0-2696 GCA_003453215.1 Oscillospiraceae bacterium
CTATTTTGCCTATTTTATGGGCTGATTTGGGCAAAGCTGGGCGAAAATGAGGTCCAAAACATTGTGATTTGTGGTTGGCAGGTGGGGGCGGTGATGTTTGTTCTACACCAGATTTTAGCCCCACTTACACCACTTTTTACACACAAATTTTGGGGTGGGTGGTGTAATAAAAACGGCGGGAGAGCGCTTATTTTCTGGGGTTTTACCCTTTCGTGTGATTATAGGAGGAAATCACAATGAAAAAAGTACTCGCACTGGTACTGGCTGTCATCATGGTTTGCACCATGGCTATGGCTGTTACTGTTGGTGGCACTAATATCGCAACTCCTGACGATGCTAACATCAATGCCAGCTATCGTCCCATCACTCCTGGTAAGTCCATCATCTTCGACCGCGCGGATCTCGGCCTGGACACCACCTTTGCTGCTAATAAGGATGGCACTTTTGCGCCCGAAAAGAATAAGGTTGAGGTCACCTTTGCTAAAGGCGCTGATCTCATCGCTTCTCAGGGTTGGGTAAAAACCACTGATGCTACTGATCCCTACAGATATGTTATCACCACCAAGGCTGATGATTCCGCTGTCTTGAATGATTCCGCTGATATCATCATTTCCAAGGTTGCTGTTACTAAGTATGGTATTGCTGGCACCACCACTTACTACCTTATGGACGAGGATGCCAACGGCAACAACATCTATGCTTATACCGTTAATGGTAGCCTGACTGATAAGCTGAGCGAAGTTGCTAAGTATGAGAATCCTGCTAAGTATGACATGGATCTCATCACTGCAAAACTCTCTGAAACTGGCTGCACTTTCTATATGGTATTCAACTATGGCCGTGTTTCTGACGATTTCGTTATCGGCACCACCACTCCCGATACTGCTACCGCTGATGTTCTTTACACCGTAAAGAAGGCTGGTGTTGGCGCCGATGCCTCTAAGAATTATGCTGCCGTTGACGGTGGTGTTAAGGCCGCTTATAGCCTGAAGGCTGGCGAGAAGGTTATCTTCGGCACTGTTCCTAACTTCAATCTGACCACCTCCCTGACCAAATCTCTGCAGAGCGAGATCATCACCAATGATGTCACTGTTACCCCCGTTCTCGGTGGTGCTGTAGTTCCCAACAAGGCTGTAAAGATCACTGTTAACAATCAGAAAGAAGGCGCTGCCCTCTACATGGTTAACACTGATGGCACCTTGACCAACCTGGGCGCTAAGTTCGATGATAACGGCGTTCTGACTGCTACTGCTAAGATCACTGGCGCTGTTATCCTGGCTGATAAGGCTCTGACTGCCACCAATGTTACCACCGGCACTACCACCACCACCAACCCCGGCACCGGCGCTAACGATGTTGTTGGCGTAGCTGCTGCTCTGGCTGTTGTTGCTCTGGTTTCCGGCGCTGCCATCTCCCTGAAGAAATAAGTTAAGCTTAGGCTCACTTATATCTCCTAAGAGATAAACCAAATTCACCCCCCGGTTTCTCCAGCCGGGGGGCTTTCTTTTGGGCGGTATATTCTGCCTTCCCGGAGGCATACCATGGAGCGAGGGGGCGAACCTATGAAAAAAATCCTAATTGCTGTGGTGTGCTTTTTGCTGCTGGCTGGCTGCGGCCCGCAGGAGCCGATGGACATTACGCCGGAAGAAATACAAAGCCGACTGACAGCCGATTGCCATTTTACGGCGGAATTTACCTACGAAAATATAGAGGGCAAAGCAGCCGTAGAAAAATCCGGCGAGGTGTTCACCATTGCGCTGACGGAGCCGGAGGTACTGCAGGGCCTTAGTTTTGTACTGGGGCCGGAGGGCAGCCAGATGATTTATGGCGATACCATCATTGATTTGCAGGATCACACCATCCACGAAGAAGCGCTGGCTGCGGTGATGGAGCGCGCCTTTGCCGGGGCGGATGCCTTAACCGTCACCCGGCAGAATGGCTGCATTACGGCAACAGCGGATTGTACCTTTTTCCATTATGAGATTACACTGGCGGAGGATACCGGCTATCCGACCGGCATTGCAGTGCCGGAACTGAATATTGAGATTATCATCACCGATTACACCCCTGCGGCCGGTATTTAGTCACCTCACCAACTCTACGGGCATAGCATGGAGCACAGGGCAGCAAAGAAGCGGTATAATTTGCCCGCGATGCGCCAAAACTATGGATGAAACCAAAGCCCGGGGGAGTGATAAAAATGACCATCAAGCGCGGCGATATTTACTACGCCGATTTAAGTCCCGTAGTAGGCAGCGAGCAGGGCGGCGTGCGCCCGGTGCTCATTGTGCAAAATGATGTGGGCAACCGATACAGTCCCACTGTCATTGCGGCGGCCATAACCAGCCAGCACGATAAAGCCAAGCTGCCGACCCATATTCAGGTGCCAAGCACCGATAGCGGCCTGACGCGGGATTCGATTGTTCTGCTGGAGCAGATCCGCACCATTGATAAAAAGCGGCTAAAGGAGCGCATGGGCCGGCTGGACGATACCAGCATGGCCGAAATTGATACGGCGCTTTCCATCAGCTTTGGGCTGGGGCGGGGCGGCACTACATAGTGTGGTGCGCCCGGCCTTTTTTATTGATGGTACTATTCCGCCCAAAAGAAAGCCCCCCGGCTGGAGAAACCGGGGGGTGTTTTGTTGTCTCAATGAGAATTAAGCAAGCGTGGGACTAACTTATTTCTTCAGGGAG
>DMMB01000087.1:2987-11837 GCA_003453215.1 Oscillospiraceae bacterium
GCCGGGGTTGGTGGTGGTGCCAGTGGTGCCGGAAGCAGCAGGAGCAGAAACATTCTTCAGAGAACCGTTGTAGATGCCAACGATGCTGTTAGCGGGAGCAGTGAAGGTCATAACGCCATCTTCAACAGTGAAGGGAACAGCAACAACCTTGCCATCGTTACCAACAGCGTAAACCTTGTAGGTATCCTTGACACCAGTCTTGGTTACAGCAGCAGTGGTGTTGATGGGGTTAGCAATGCCGTCAACCAGCTTGGCGGGGTCATAGTTGTACTTGGTCTGGAAATCAGCCTTAACCAGATAACCCTTGGCAGTAGCCAGATCAGCAACCTTGAACTTCTGACCAACTTTCAGAGTCCAAGCAGCAACATCATACTTGTTACCGCTGTCCAGTTTCTCGGTCAGGGTTTCAGTGGTGATAGCCTTGCCATCCTTTTCACCAGCAACAGCGGTGTAAACGGTCTCATAATCGTTCAAGTTGATGGTGGTGCCTTCGGAACCGAGAACATACTCATCAGAACCGTAGCCAACAGCATACTCAATCTTGGGGCTGTTCTTGGGATCGCCATCAAATACGAACTCGTTGGCGGTAGAACCATAAGCCTTTACAACCATCTTGGTGATGGAGAGATCCAGTACCTTATCGTTAGCGATACGCAGAGCATCCTCTTTGAGGGTGATCTGATACTGATAGTCAGCAGCAACTTTCTTGTCGCCGCCATCCTTCAGAATCCACTTTGCGCCGGCAATCAGTTCAGCGCCCTTACCATAGGAAACGGTAACCTTGATCTTGTCGGTCTGGATTTCATTATCAGAGTTAACAGGATAAGCTTGACCGTTGGTGTTATCGAGCAGATCGGTCAGATTAAAAGCCAACACAGTACCGGGGGTGATAACATCATAGGGAGAGCTGCTAGAGCCGGTAGAAGGATCAAAGGGATTAACTACGGTAACAGCCATAGCCATGGTGCAAACCATGATGACAGCCAGTACCAGTGCGAGTACTTTTTTCATTGTGATTTCCTCCTAAAATTATTTTGGTTTGGTGTGCGGCGTCTCCACCGCCGCTTACCATGGTCATTGTATTACATATTGTAACCAAATGCAACCCCTTTTTGCAATTTTTAGGGGGTAAAATTGTAAATAATCCGTGAATTCCTCCAACAATATACAAATGTGTCTGCTATGGATACACAATTCGGTTACAATTTCGTAATCAGTGTAATTTTTCCCGGGTGGACCCTAATTATTTACCTCGCTTGACATCACAGATGTAAAATGCTAAGATAATAACGAGGATGCGACCGGACAGCGGTTGTCTCCCCCGAAAGTTTATGGTTAAAAAATAACCGCTATCTTTGTGAGGGATGGGCGGTTATTTTTTATTGCTTGACATCATAACGGCAAAATGCTACTATAATAACGAGGGTACGACCGGACAGCGGTTGTCTTCCCCGAATGATAGTTAAAAAATAACCGTCAACTGTGGAAGGTGAGGCGGTTATTTTTTATTGCCCTGAAATAAAGCAATGATGCCAATAATCACAAGACAGAACGCAAAAAGCGCCTCGTATGTAACCATACGCATCACCCCCTTCCCAAAGGAACGGGGAAAACAACCGCCGGCCGTGTTGGTCGTACCATGTTTATGATAGCATATTCGACAAAAAAAGACAGGTCCCCCGGATTTTTCCATCCGCAGGGACTTGCTTTTTTATAATTCCAGTTCTAATTTAAATTCCCAAATACATGGCCATGTACTGTTTGGCGCTGCGCCGCCAGCTAAAATCACACTTGAGGGCGCGGGGCAGCATTTCGGCGCGGTATTCGCTGTGGTACAGCCCCATGGCGCGGCGAACGGCGCCCAGCATATCATCGGCATTGTAGCTCTGGAACGTAAAGCCGTTCCCGCCGCCCGGGGTATCCCAGTCGATGATGGAATCCGCCAGACCGCCGGTGCTGCGCACAATGGGAATAGCGCCGTACCGCAGGGCGATCATCTGCGCCAGGCCGCAGGGCTCGCTCTGGCTGGGCATCAGGAAGAAATCCGCTCCGGCGTAAATCTGCCGGGAAAGGGTGGGCAAAAAGCCGCAGGTATAGGCCACCTGCTGCGGATGGCGGCGCTGCACATCGGCAAAGAACTGCTCGTACTGCGCTTCGCCGCTGCCCAGAATTACCACCTGCATCCCCTCGCGCAGCATATTTTCCATGGCGTAGCGCACCAAATCAAAGCCCTTGTGGCTTACCAGGCGGCTGACCATGGCCAGCAGCGGGGTATCGGGCTGCTCCGGCAGGTGCATCTGCTGCTGCAGGGCGGCCTTGCACAGCGCCTTGCCCTCCGGCTTTCTCACCGAAAAATGGGCCGCCAGCGCATGATCCTTGGAGGGATTGTAACCAACGGTATCAATGCCGTTCAGAATACCGCACAGCTTCCACTGCTTCTGCCGCAGGATGGGATCCAACCCATGCCCAAAGTAGGGGTCGAGGATTTCTTTGGCATAGGTGGGGCTTACGGTGGAAATGCGCTCGCATTCTTCCAGCGCGCCTTTCATCATGTTCAGGTCACCCTGATATTCCACCTTGCCAATGGCCCACTCCGGCAGGCCGCACACGTCCCGGGCCACATCCAGCCCAAACTGCCCCTGATACTGGATATTGTGAATGGTAAAAACGGTGTGGGTGCGGGAAAGCTTTTCTACCTCGCGGTAGAATACATTGAGGTAAACCGGAATCAGAGCGGTTTGCCAGTCATTGCAGTGAATGACGTCCGGCTCGTAATCGATGTGGGTGAGGGTTTCCAGCACTGCCTTGGAGAAGAAAGCAAAGCGTTCGGCTTCATCGTAGTAGCCGTAAATGCCGCCCTCCCGCTTGAAGTACTGTTCGTTATCCAAAAAGTAATACTGCACGCCGCCATACTGCATGGTAAAGACGCCGCAGTGCGCCACCCGCCACGAAAGCGGCACGCCGAAGCTGGTCAGGAAGGTCATTCCCGCGCGCCACTGCAGGCCAATGCTGCCATACAGCGGCATAATTACCCGGCATTCGGCACCTTCTTTTTGCAGGGCGGCCGGCAGAGAACCGGCTACATCGGCCAGCCCGCCGGAAGCGGCAAAGGGGCTGCATTCACTGCACGCAAACAGAATTTTCATCGCAGGCACTCCTTATTATATATAGTAGGGATAAGCAGGGGGTTATACTCTGGTATCCCGCGGAATGTACAATGGGTAGGTGGCATAGCCGGCCAACCGGCGGTTATCGGCCACCAGCACGCCCTTATCGCAGATGCAGTAATCGAGATCGGCGCCATTGCCGATATAACTGCCCTGCATGATGATGGAGTTTTTTACTACCGCGCCATGCCCAATGCGAACCCCGCGGAATACAATGCAGTTTTCCACCCGGCCCTCGATGATGCAGCCATCGGCCACAAGAGAATTGGAAACGGCGGCGGAAAGGCCGTACTTCACCGGGACTTCATCCTGTACCCGGGTGTAAACGGGGCGATCCATGGGGAACAGGGCGCTGCGCACTGCAGGATCCAGCAGGCACATGGAAATATCAAAGTAAGACTGCATACTATCCGCCGCGCGGCAAAAGCCATCGTACCGGTAGCAATAGATGGGCAGTTCCCGGCCTTTCTGGATGAGGCAGGTATCCACAAAGGAATATTGATTGAGGCTGGCCGCTTCAATGACCAGTTGGATTAACAGCTGGCGATTAATGATGTACATATTATTGAACATCCATTCGCCCTCGCCGCCGCGCGTGGCTTCCCACATACGGCCATCCTCCCCGGCGGAAACCATAACCTTGCCATGGCTGCTGGCGGTGCAGATGAGGGTAATTCCCGCTTTGTGGGCAATATGGTATTCCAGCACATCGGAAAGATCGACGCCGCAGATGACATCACAATCCGAAACAGCAATATAATCGGCCTTGGAACTCTGCAGATAGCCCAAAAGGCCGGTCATCGATTCCAGCGTGCCGCGGCTGTAACCGGCGCTGCCCGCGGAAGAATACGGCGGGAAAAAGGCAATGCCGCCCCGCTTGCGGGAAAGATCCCACTCCTTGCCGGAGCCAATGTGCTCCATCAGGGAATGATAGTTATTCTGCATAACCACCGCTACCGAATCCACACCGGCGTGCGCCATGCGGGAAAGAACCAGATCGACAAGGCGGTAACGGCTGGCAAAGGGTACCGAACCCATGGAACGCCGGGCCGTCAAACCGCCCAGAGCGTCATCGTGCGAATTGGAAAAAACGATACCGGTCATTTTGTTATTTGCCATGTTACTGCACCTCCTCTACATCCTGTTCCACCATGCTGCGGGCCGGAACCACTGCACCGGCGCCAACCGTTACATCGGCGCCGATTACCGTAACGCCCCACTGATCTTTTTGGTCGATCAGTTCCGGCCGTTCACCGACGTAAGCGCCTCGGCGAATGACCGCATTTTCGGCTACAATGGCAAAGTGCACTTCCGCGCCCTCTTCCACTACGGCGCCCGGCATCAGAATGCTGGAATCCACCACCGCGTTTTTGGCCACGTGAACGCCCGCAAACAGAATGGAGAAATCCACATGACCGGCAATTTCACAGCCCTCGGAAACCATCGAGTTCTGCACCTTGGCCCCCGGCGCAATGTAGTGCGGCGGCATACAGGGGTTGCGGCTGTAAATTTTCCAGCTGGGGTCATAAAGATCCATCGGCACTCTGGGATCCAGCAGATCCATGTTGGCCTCCCACAGGCTATCGATGGTTCCAACGTCTTTCCAGTAGCCTTCAAAGGAATAAGCCACCAGCTTTTCGCCGGCCGCCAGCATTTTGGGGATAATATTTTTGCCGAAGTCTTTTTCCGAAGCAGGGTCGGCGTCATCGGCCAACAGATACTCCCGCAGCTTCTTCCAGTTGAAGATGTAAACGCCCATCGAGGCCAGATTGCTCTTGGGCTGCTTGGGCTTTTCCTCAAATTCGTAGATGGTGGTATCCTCGCGGGTATTCATAATGCCAAAGCGGGAGGCTTCTTCCATCGGCACCTCAAAAACCGCAATGGTGCAGTCGGCGCCCATCTTTTTGTGGTGATCTAGCATCTTGGTGTAATCCATCTTGTAGATGTGATCGCCGGAGAGAATAAGAACATACTCAGGGTCATAGCGCTCAATAAAGGGGATGTTCTGGCAGATGGCATTCGCAGTGCCGGTGTACCAGTCGCTGCCGCTGCTTTTTTGGTAGGGGGGCAGCACAAATACGCCGCCATTCAGCCGGTCCAAATCCCACGGTTGGCCGTTGCCCAGGTATTCATTGAGCACCAGCGGCTGGTACTGGGTCAGCACGCCTACGGTATCAATGCCGGAATTGACGCAGTTGGAAAGGGGAAAATCGATGATGCGGTATTTACCGCCGAAGGGTACGGCCGGCTTGGCCAGCTTTTTGGTAAGGGCATACAGTCGGCTGCCCTGGCCGCCCGCCAGCAGCATGGCGACCCATTCTTTCTTCATGAACATCTGATGTCACTCCTCCTCGGTGTTGGTGGATTCCAGTATCATGCAGCTGAGCGGCAGCACATCCAGAGTAATGCTTTGTGCCCACTGGCCCAGCGGTTGTTCCTCGCTGCAGTACCGCGTTTCCCGGTCAAATCCTGCGCCGCCGTACTGTTCTTCTTCGCTGCACAGGGCCACCCGGTAGGTACCGGCCTCCGGCACGCCCATGCGGTAATTTTCCCACCGGCTGGCGGCAAAGTTGCACAGCACCAGCGATTTCTTGCCTTTTTCATCGGCGCGGTAATAGGTGATGACGCTGCGGGTGTTATCATCGGCATTCAGCCAGTGGAACCCCTCCCAATTATCCTCCACCTGCCACAGGGCGGGGTGGGACAGATAATAATGGTTCAGCGCCCGGATATAATCCTTTGTTTTGCGGTGGCTGTCGTAATCCAGCAGCATCCAGTCCAGCTGTTTGTGGTAGTCCCATTCAATAAACTGGCCGAACTCACAGCCCATAAAGAGCAGCTTTTTGCCGGGGTGGGTCATCATATAGCCCATAAAGGTGCGCAGCCCTGCAAATTTCTGGTTATAGTCCCCGGGCATTTTATTCAGCAGTGAACCTTTGCCATGCACTACCTCATCGTGAGAAATGGGCAGGACAAAGTTTTCGCTGAAGGCATACATCATGCTGAAGGTGAGCTTATCGTGATTGTAGCTGCGGAAGTAGGGATCGAGTGAGGTGTAAAACAGCGTATCGTTCATCCAGCCCATATTCCACTTAAAGTTGAAGCCCAGCCCCCCGATTTCCGGCGGGCGGGTGACCAGCGGCCATGCGGTGGATTCTTCCGCGATCATCAAAAAGCCCTGGTGTTCGCTCAGTAGGGAGCTGTTAAGCTTACGCAGAAACGCCACTGCTTCCAGGTTTTCCCGGCCGCCATTGATATTCGGGCGCCATTCGCCCTCCTGCCGGCCGTAATCCAAGTACAGCATACTGGCCACTGCATCTACCCTTATGCCATCGATGTGGTATGTATGCGCCCAGAAGTTCGCACTGGAAATAAGGAAGCTCTGTACCTCGGTACGACCAAAATCAAAGACCCGGGTGCCCCAGTCCTTGTGCTCCCACTTGGCGGGGTCGCTGTACTCGTAGCAGCACTCGCCATCGTATTCATACAGGCCAAATTCATCTTTGGGGAAATGCGCCGGCACCCAATCCATAATAACGCCGATGCCGGCCTCGTGCAGGGCATCCACCAGCGCCATAAAATCGTGCGGGGTGCCATAGCGGCTGCTGGGGGCGTAGTAGCCCGTCACCTGGTAGCCCCAGGAACCATCATAGGGGTGTTCGGTGGGGGGCAGCAGTTCCACATGGGTGTAGCCCATTTCCGTCAGGTAGGTGGGCAGTTCTTCCGCTAATTGCAGGTAGGAGTAATAGTTCCCATCGGCATTGCGCCGCCAGGAGCCGATATGCAGCTCATAAATATTCACCGGCAGACTGCGGGCATCCTGTGTGGCCCGCTCCGCCAGCCATTCGGCATCGTGCCAGCGGTAGCCCGCCAACCGGTAGATCTTACTGGCATTTTCCGGCGGGGTCTGGGTGTGGAACGCGAAGGGATCCGCTTTGTACAGCGTGCGTCCATCTGCCGTGGTAATCTGGTATTTGTAGCAGTCGTAGTCATGGGTCAGTTCCACCGTGGCACCCCACAGCCCCTGCTCATTCAGGCGGGTCATGGGGTGGGCGGCCGCGTCCCAGCCATTAAAATCCCCTACCACACTGATGGCTGCCGCGTGCGGCGCCCAGGTGCAGAAAGAGGTCTTTCCGTTCTGCTGCCGGTGGGCCCCCAGCAGTTCCCATGCGTGTGCATTGGTGCCCTGGTGGAACAGATAAACCGGCATTTCCTTCGATTTGGTGATCCTGTTCATGGTCTTTGCATCGTCTCCTTTTTTCAAGGGATTACAGCTATCGGGCCGAGGAAAATTCCCCTTTTTACCCACATTCTATTATAACATTCCTACCCAAAGTGGGCAAGTAATTTACACCCCGCTTTGTTCATTTTTACAGATATCATACATTTTTCCACCGTTTTGGTACAATTTGATGAACCACTGCCAAAAGCCACCGGCGACTTGCCATTTGCCGGCCAAAATGTTACTATAAAACAAACTGATTTTACTAAGGAGAACGCCGACCATGTTTGTCGATTTACATATTCACAGTTATTTTTCCGATGGCGCCCAGACCCCGGAACAGGCTGCGCTGGCCTGCCGAGACAGCGGCGTAGGGCTGGCGGCCCTGTGCGACCACAATAGCTGGCTGGGCTGTGAGCGCTTTGCGGCCGCCTGCAGTGATCTGGGGGTAATGACGATCCGCGGGGCGGAATTTGACTGCCGCTGGCAGGGGTACCACCTGCATATTTTGGGATATGGCTTTACCCCCACGCCGCAACTGGCCGCGCTGGCCCACCGCAGCCGAGAGCTTCTGCTGCAAATGAGCGTGGATCTCATCAAAAAGATGGCGCCGGAGTACCCGCAGCTGAGCGAAGAAGAATACCGGAACTACCGCTACGATTCGCTAAAAGGCGGTTGGGCTGGGCTGCACTATCTGCTGGAAAAAGGCGTGACCCAAACCCTGAGCGAAGGAATGCCCCTGTATGCCCGCTATGGGCTGGATTATACCGCCTATCCCTTTCCGCAGGCTGAGGAAATTATCGCCGCCATAAAGGAGGCCGGCGGCGTGCCGGTACTGGCCCACCCCTGCAATTATTTTTCCGGGCTGGAACTCGCCAGTTTATACACCATTTATAATGAACTGTGTGCGCTGGGATTGGGCGGAATCGAAACATATTATCCCACGCAGTCCAAAATTTTTGCGGCGCAGACGGCGCTGTTCTGCGAGAAGAAAGGGATGCTTATCACCAGCGGAAGCGATGATCATGGGCTTTTTGCCCATACGACCAGCTGGCAGCAGTACCGCATCGGCTGCCTGATGATGGAGCCGCACCGGCTGCGGTTGGGAAATTTGGCGCCGGAACCGTAAGCGAAAATTTACACCAATTCTACACCATTTGCGAAAAAAATTCTCCGGGCGCTCATCGCTCGGAGGATATTTTTTCCTGCTCTTCTACGCCATAAAAGATGAAATCATCCACGTCGCCGATGACGGAAAACCAGTTTTCTCCATAATCATATATATTTGTGTTATTTTCTGCCATGATGATGCTCCTTTGTGCAAAGATTAACTTCCTTATTCTATGCAAATCCATGCCAAAAGATGCCCGGAAAACATTGTGATTTTAGGAGGAAATCACAATGAAAAAAGTACTCGCACTGGTACTGGCTGTCATCATGGTTTGCACCATGGCTATGGCT
>DMMB01000047.1:0-2483 GCA_003453215.1 Oscillospiraceae bacterium
GGTAAGGGGCGGGCCCTTGGGGCCCGCCCCTTAGGCGGCGAAGCCGCCGGGCTGCGCCCCATTCCGCGCCCCGGCAGAGGCCGGCCAGGGGCAAAACGACAAATTTATAGAATCTTAATATTTGCCCCCTTGCGCCAAGCCGGCGGAGGGGCTTATACTAATGATAGATTCGGGTTCCTGTTTTCGACAACGCGCGACGGTGACAGCGAAAACAGGGATTTTTTTATGGGAATGGAGCCCATGGGGAGGACGAAATGGTATTTTCCAGCCTGCTGTTTGTATTTCTCTTTTTTGCGCTGAACCTGGCGAGCCAGGCGGCGCTGCGCGGCGTGCGACAAAAGAATATTGCCATGCTTCTCTTCTCGATGGTGTTCTTTAGCTGGGCGGGGCCGCGGTATGTGGTGCTGCTCCTGCTGGATACTGCTCTGTGCTGGTTTTTTGCCATCCGCGTGGAGCGGGAACCGCAGCACAAGAAGCTGTACCTGAGCCTGTGCGTGGCGCTGGTGCTGCTGGTACTGGGCATCTTTAAGTACACAGGCTTCCTGGCGGGGAACCTGCAAAGCCTTTTCGGCTGGCCGGAAGTGATCCCGCAGATTGTGCTGCCGATTGGTATTTCGTTCTACACCTTCCAGCTCATCAGCTATGTGGTGGATGTGTATCGCGGCGAGGTGCGCGCCCAGAAGAAATATTGGATTTTGCTGCTGTATGCCAGTCTGTTCCACCAGTGCATTGCCGGGCCCATTGTGCGGTACCGGGATGTGGCGCAGGACCTGGCAAAGCGCCAGGTGCACGCAGAGGAAGTAAGCCAGGGCGTGAGCCGCTTTACGGTGGGGCTGGCCAAAAAGGCGGTTCTGGCCAATTCGGTAGCGGTGCTGGCCGACCGCTGGCTGCCCATGACCACCGAGGGGCTGGCGGCGATCCCGACGGCGGGGCTGTGGCTGGGCGGACTGTGCTATATGCTGCAGATTTACCTGGATTTTTCCGCTTATTCCGATATGGCCATTGGCATGGGGCTGATGTGCGGCTTTCATTATAAGGAGAACTTTAACTATCCCTATATTGCCTCCTCTGTCACCGATTTTTGGCGGCGGTGGCACATTTCGCTTTCCACCTTTTTCCGGGATTATGTGTATATCCCGCTGGGCGGCAACCGCCGGGGCAAGGGACGGCAGCTGCTCAACCTGTTCATCGTGTGGGGCTTGACCGGCCTGTGGCATGGCGCCAGCTGGAACTATGTGCTGTGGGGACTGTACTTCTTCCTGTTCCTTGTCATTGAAAAATTTCTGCTGGGGGAGAAGCTGCAGAAGATACCGGCGGTGCTGCGGCACATTTTCCTGCTTATCATTGTGTATTTCTGCTGGGTGATCTTCCGCTTCCGCGATGCGGCGGCGCTGGGGATGGCGCTGCGGGGCCTCTTTGGCGGCGGGGCGGCTGCGGCCGGAATGGCAGTGGGCCTTAGCCTGAAGAATAACATTTTTCTGCTGCTGGTGGCCTGCATTGCCTGCACGCCGCTGACGGCAAACCTGTGGCAGCGCTGGAAAGCGGCAGCCCAGGGGGACAGCGTTTTTGCCGGGAACCGGTTGCTGCGGGGCGCAGCTACCGTATGGGAAGTGATCCATCCGGTGCTTCTGCTGCTGTTGGCGGCGATGGCGCTGGCCGGGGACAGCTACAATCCGTTCCTGTATTTCCAGTTCTAAAGAGGGGAGGGCAGCCAAAATGAAACAAAAGGATTGGGAGGGCAGTGCCAGCCCCGTAAAACTGCTGCTCTTCTTTGGTATACTGGCGGCGCTGTGCATCATAGGAATTCTGTTCCCCCGGCCGACGGAAAGCGAAGTGGAAAAACGGAAGCTGACCGAGTTCCCGGCCTTTAGCTGGGAGAGCTTCTGGAGCGGAAAGTGGTTTAGCGGGATAGATACCTGGTATGCCGATACCTACCCGCTGCGGGAGGTGTTGATTGCCGGAAACAAGGCGGTGCAAAGCCTGTATGGAATTCGCTCCAACGTGATAGTGGGAGGGGAGACCCAGGGGGAGGAAATCCCGGATATTGACGGGAACCAGGGCGAACTGCCCACCCTGCCGCAGGAGGACCCCGAGCAAAAGAACGACGAACCGCCCAAGGACGGCAATGTGAGTGCCGATGGCGAAATGATCAGCGGAATTTATGTGAGCGATAACGTGGGCTACGGGTTGTACTATTTTGTGCAGCAGAATTCCGACTGGTATGCGGCCATCCTGAATGAAATGAATACCCGACTGGCGGGAAAGGCCCAGCTGTACAGCCTGATTGCACCGATTAACGGCGGGGTACTGCTGAGCGATTCCCTGCAGAAAGAGCTGCATATCAGCGATCAACGGGAGTCCATCCGGTATATTTACAGCCGTATGGCGGCAGAAATTCAGGGGGTAGAGGTTTTTGACGCCCTGCGGGAACACGTGGATGAGTACATTTATTTCCATACCGACCACCACTGGACGGCGCTGGG
>DMMB01000047.1:2727-3400 GCA_003453215.1 Oscillospiraceae bacterium
GACCACCACTGGACGGCGCTGGGTGCCTACTACGCCTACACCCAGTATGCCAAGGCGGCCGGGCTGACTCCGCACACGCTGGATCAGTTTGAACAGGTGGAGTTCCCGGACTTTTTGGGGACCTACTATTCGGTCAGCGGGATTACCTCGCTGGCTTCCAACCCCGATACGGTGATGGCCTACAAGCCGATGGGCACCAACAAAATGAAGATGACCATGGCAGATGGCGCCACCTACGACTGGTTTGTGGTGAATGATGTTTCCAGCTATGGCAGCAGCATGAAGTATGGCGCCTTTGCAGGCGGCGACCAGCCGTACAGCGTGGTGGAAAACCCGGAGATTACCGATGGTTCGGCGTGCCTGGTGATAAAGGACAGCTACGGTAATGCGCTGATTCCTTACCTGGTGGACCACTACCAATACCTGTACTGGATTGATTTCCGGTACTACAAAGGCTCGATTTATGACCTGGTGGCCGAAAAGAACATCAAAGATGTCCTTGTACTGCAACAGATTTACAATACCGGCGACAGCGGCGCCCTGAAGAAATTGCAGGCGCTGGCCGAACGATAATTCATAATGATAAATCCCGTCCCGATGGAAAAGCATTGGGACGGGATTTTTTGCGTGGAGGGGAAAGCGGAACAGAGAAGCGCCGGGGCGCAGCCCCCGG
>DMMB01000047.1:3606-9279 GCA_003453215.1 Oscillospiraceae bacterium
CCCCCGCCGCCGCAGGCGGCGGAAAGCAGGCGAAGCCTGCTTACTTCCGGCGGAGCCGGAAGGGGCTGCGCCCCAAGCGGGTGGTCTGCACCTCACCCGGAAAAAGAAAAATCCCCCGGCCACATGACCGGGGGAGAAGGCAGGGCAAAGATTAATCGGTGATGGGGGTGAAAACATTGTCCTTGCTGGTCTCAGCGACGATATCGGTGAGATAGAAAGTGGCCTGAACTTGACCGGTTTCTTCATTGTACAGCTTGCGCAGGCTGGGAGAAACCTCAAACATATGGGCCTGGACTTCGGGGCGCATATCAAAGTTGGCAACACCCTTGACGCTGATGAAGCTGCCATCGGGATTCATGGCGCAGATCTCCACATTGGGATTGGCCTTCACCTGCTTATAGCTTTCCTTGTGGGTGCCCATGCCGAAGTACAGCTTATCTTCGAAGATCATCATAAAGCCGAAGGGGCGTACGCGGGGCTTGTCGCCATCGCAGCTGGCAAAGAAGAAACCGTTGCATTCCTTGAGATAATCATAAATTTTCTGAATTTTGCTCATGGGAAAAACCTCCTTATTTGGTGATAACTATATGTTATCACAAGAAAATGGGATAGTCAATGCAGGCGAAATAAGAACAAAATGCAAACAAATTGCCACGAAAATGCAGGAAAGGGCACCGGCAAGTTGCACGAAATTACATAAAAAGGGAGGCGAAATGTTTTTCTGTGGCGGACAGGGGACGAAATAAAAATACGGCAGGGGAAAACACTTTAGCGAAATGAAGGGCGGCTTGCAAATTTAAATCGTCAGAATGCACAAGAACGGCCGATTTTAAAGGACAAAGCGACGAAAATGCAATAAAAAAATAGTAGGCAAACGGCATTCCGGTTGCTATAATACTACTAATATCTTCCCTTGGCGCACAAGTGTACGCCTTCGGAGGTACAAACCCAACATTCCATAAGGAGGAATAGAAAGATGAAAAAACTGATTGCGGTTCTGCTGTGCCTGGTCATGGTTCTTTCCATGGTAGCCTGCGGCGGCGAGAAGAACCCCACAACCACCGATGAAAAAGTCATCACCATCGGCGTGTTTGAGCCCACCTCCGGCCAGAATGGCGCCGGCGGCAAAAAAGAGATCCTCGGCATCCAGTACGCCAATTCTCTGTATCCCACCGTTACCATTGGCGGTGAGGAATACAAAATCGAGCTGACCTATGCCGATAACCAGTCCGATTCTTCCAAGGCGCCCACCGCTGCCCAGCAGCTGGTTTCCAAGGGCGTGACCGCTGTACTGGGCACCTATGGTTCCAGCTGTGCCATTGCCGGCGGCCCTTATTTTGAGCAGGCCAAGATCCCGGCGATCGGAACCTCCTGCACAAATCCCCAGGTTACCCAGGGCAATGACTATTACTTCCGAGTCTGCTTCATCGATCCCTTCCAGAGTGTAGCTGATGCGCAATTTGCCAAGAAGCAGGGCGTGACTAAGGCTGCCGTTATCACCGAGGCCGGTGACGACTACTCCGCCGGTCTGGGCACCTACTTTGTAAAGGCTTTCAAGGAGCTGGGCGGCGAGGTAGTGGAAGTAAGCTATCAGACCGGTGAGACCGACTTCTCTGGCACCATGGCCAGTCTGGCTTCTCAGGGCATTGAGGCCATCTTTGCTCCCACCGCCATCGAGACCGCTCCCTTTATCATCAAGCAGGCCCGTGAAGCCGGTATCAACGGCTGCATCCTTGCCTCCGATACCTGGGATGATATCTCCATTGTTCAGCGTGTAGTGGAAGCCGGCGCTTCCATTGACGGTGTTTACTTCTCCACCTTCTTCATTGAGGGCGATGATACCAACCCCGCTGCCAATGCCTTTGCCGAGGGCTTTAAGGCTTGGCTGAAAGAAGATTCCGCCCGCCTGACCGATAACTCCAACAGCGAAGAGATCTCCGCCGTGACTGCCTGCGGCTACGATGCCTACATGGCCATCTACTACGCCCTGGATAAGGCTCAGTCCACCGACGGCGCTACCCTGCGTGACGCTCTGGCCGCGCTGGATGTTCCCGGCCTGGTAACCGGCGACCTGAAGTTTGATGAAAACGGCGACGCCATCAAGGCTTACGCTATCATCAAGACCGCGACCACCGATGGCTTTGTATTTGCCGATTCCGTTAAGATTGAGTAATACGAGAATAAACGTTGTAACGGCATGATGAATGCTATGGCTGCGCGGCGAGGGAGGCCCCCAAAAGGGTTTCCCCCGCTGCGCTTGCCGCCATTTATAACGGCAATAGCGGTGCGGCGTTCTTTGCGGGGGCTTTGACCTTGATACCGGGTGAAAACCTCGGCAAAGGGAGCCGCAGAGCAGATGATTTTTCCCCGGCATATCCTTTTTTTGATAAACGGAGGCAGTGTATATGCATGACTTTACCTACTACGCCCAGATATTGATCTCCGGTTTGACCATTGGCAGCCTGTACGCGCTGATTGCGATTGGCTACACCATGGTTTACGGCATCCTGCGGCTGATTAACTTTGCCCACGGCGATATGTTTATGGTCGCGGGTTTCATTATGATTTACATTACCAGCTGGAGCAGCGGCTTTTTGGGGGCCGGCAGCATTGCCGTTGGTTTAATATTGACGCTGATCCTGACCGTGGTGCTGGGCGTGATGATAGAAAAGGTGGCCTACAAACCGCTGCGTTCCGCCCCCCGTATGTCGGTTATGATCTCCGCTATCGGCGTCAGCTACCTGCTGCAGAACCTTTCTACCTATGTTACCGGCGGTCTGGCGCAGGCTTATCCCAATATTCCGTGGCTGCGTACCGAAATCCAGCTGGGCGGCATTACCGTAAAGCGGTTGGCCATCCTTACCCCGGTGCTGACCATTCTGCTGGTGGTGGCGCTGGTTATTGTGATTAAACACACCAAAATGGGGATGGCCATGCGGGCCGTTGCCAAAGACTTTGATACCGCGCAGCTGATGGGTATCCGCATTGACCGGGTGATTTCCATTACCTTTGTCATCGGTTCGTTCCTGGCGGCGGTGGGTTCCATTCTGTACTTTAGCTACATTGGGCAGGTCAGCCCCACCATCGGCGCTATGCCGGGCCTAAAATCCTTTGTGGCGGCGGTATTCGGCGGTATCGGTTCGGTACCCGGCGCGGTCATTGGTTCCTATATCATTGGCATCTGCGAAACATTCATCAAATCCAACCAGGATATTTCCATCTTCAGCAATGCCTTTACCTTTGCACTGCTGATTATTATCCTCCTGATTAAGCCCAACGGGCTGTTTGGAGAGAAACTGAAGGAGAAGGTGTAAACAATGAAAAACAAGAAAACACGCAATTTGATTTGTTCCCTTCTTCTGGCGGCGGTGCTGGTGGGTGTGCTGCTGTATATCGATAACAGCCCGCTAAAAAGCTCGATGCTTTCCACCGTACTGCAAAAAGGCGCGATTTACGCGCTGCTGGTGGTAAGCATGAACCTGCTGAACGGCTTTACCGGGCTGTTCAGCCTGGGACAGGCGGGCTTTATGCTGCTGGGTGCCTATACCTATGCGATCCTTACCATTCCGGTGGATCAGCGCATTAATGTATATCAGTATTTTGATGGCGGTATTGTGCAGTTCCAGATGCCCCAGATCCCGGCGCTGATTTTGGCCGGTGTGGTGGCGGCACTGTTTGCGGCGCTCATCGGCGCGCCGGTACTGCGGCTGAAGAGCGACTACCTGGCCATTGCCACCCTGGGCTTTGCGGAAATTCTCCGCGCGGTGATCCAGTGGGAGAAGCTGGGCCCACTGACCAATGCCTCCAACATTCTGCGTAAATTTACGGGCTATGACAGCATTCTGTTCCCGTTTATTGTTTCCGGCATCTGCATTGCCATTATTGTACTGCTGATTAACTCCACCTATGGGCGGGCGTTCAAGGCCATCCGGGAGGATGAAATTGCCGCGGAGGCCATGGGCATTAACCTGATGAAGCACAAGATGCTCTCTTTCTGCACCAGCAGCTTCTTTGCAGGCATTGGCGGCGCACTGCTGGCGATGTTCCAGTATAATGCCCACGCGAAAAACTTTACTACGGCCATGACCTACGAGATTTTGCTCATTGTCGTTATCGGCGGCATCGGTTCCATCACCGGTTCTATTTTGGGCTCTTTCCTGTATGTGGCATGCAGCGAATGGTGGCTGCGCTTCCTGGATAACCCCACGATGATCGGTACCTTTAAAGTGCCGCTGCTCGGCCATGGCTTCCGCATGGTGGTATTTTCGGTGGTCATCATGGTCATCGTGCTGTTCTACCGGCAGGGCCTGATGGGAACAAAGGAATTTAGTTGGGACGCGATCTTTGCGTTCTTTGGCAAGATCGGCCGGTTTTTCCGGAAACTTTTTACCGGCAAAAAAGCAGTGAAAGGCGGTGCGGCAAATGAGTAACCCCGTTCTGAAACTGGAAAATGTGACGATGCAGTTTGGCGGCGTAGTGGCCGTGGATAACCTTTCGATGGAAGTGGGCGAGGGCGAGATTGTAGCCCTTATTGGCCCGAATGGCGCTGGCAAGACGACGGCCTTTAACGTGGTAACGGGCGTATATGCTCCCACTAATGGCTGCCTGTACCTGGATGGCAAGCCCTATCTGTGCGAACACCCTACGGGTAAGGGCAAGCGGGAGTATCTGGGCAGCGATGGAGAGAAATTTGCGGGGGAACCGACCCTGCGCAAAACCCCTGACCAGATTACCAAAATGGGGCTGGCCCGTACCTTCCAGAATATTCGTCTTTTTGGCAACCTGACGGTTTTTGATAATGTTCTGATTGCCAAGCATATGCACGCCAAGGGCGGCTTTTTGGCGGCGACGTTCCACCTGAACGGCAAGGAAGAAGCCCGGATGCGCCGGGAGGCGATGGAGCTTTTGGAAATTGTGGGCCTGGCCGAACTGAAGGACGAGACGGCCAGCAACCTGCCCTATGGACAGCAGCGCCGGCTGGAAATTGCCCGCGCACTGGCCACCGATCCCCGGCTGCTTATTCTGGATGAACCGGCGGCCGGCATGAACCCGCAGGAAACGGTGGAATTGACGGAATTTATCCGGGAGATCCGGGAAAAATTTCACCTCAGCATTCTGCTGATTGAGCACCATATGAACCTGGTTATGGGAATTTCCGACCGGATTTATGTGCTGGAATTCGGCAAACTGATTGCGGAGGGCGTACCCGAGGCCATCCGCACCAACCAGCGGGTGATTGATGCATATTTGGGGGTGGATCTCGATGCTTAAAGTAGAAAATTTGCAGGTGAGCTACGGCGGTATCCGCGCAGTAAAGGGGATTTCCTTTGACGTGCCGGAGGGCAGCATTGTTACCCTGGTAGGCGCCAACGGCGCAGGAAAATCCACCACACTGCGCACCATTGCCGGTCAGGTCAAGGCACAGGCCGGTTCGATCCAGTACAATGGCGAAGAACTGCTGGGCAAACCCAGCGATGAAATTGTGAAGCGGGGGATCACCCTGGTGCCGGAGGGCCGGCGGGTTTTCTCCGATATGACGGTGCTGGAAAACATAAAAATCGGCGCTTACCTGCGCCACGATAAGCTGGAGGACGACATAGAATGGTGCTATGAACTCTTCCCCCGGCTGAAGGAACGCCACTGGCAGCTGGCCGGTACCCTTTCCGGCGGCGA
>DMMB01000047.1:9515-9648 GCA_003453215.1 Oscillospiraceae bacterium
GGCGAGCAGCAGATGCTGGCGGTGGCCCGCGCCCTGATGAGCCGCCCCAAGCTGATGATGATGGATGAACCCTCGCTGGGGCTGGCCCCGCTGATTGTGCGGGATATTTTCCAGATCATCAAAGAAATCAACA
>DMMB01000043.1:0-8396 GCA_003453215.1 Oscillospiraceae bacterium
AACGGGCTTTTTCTACAGGCTGAAATTCCCCGGCTTTGGCCGGGGAATTTTATTCTTTCGGCCAAAAACGTCCTCCCGGGCGCTTATGGCTTATTTTTCTATCCGCAGCATCCGCAGCGAAACTTTGCGGCCGGCCGCAAAGGGTTTGCAGTGCTCCGCCCCGGCGGCCATCCGCAGGGCGCGGCCCGCATCGGTAATCACCAGACCCGAAACATCTTGTATGCCGTAACGGGCAAAGCCCGGCCACAGCGGGGCACACGGCCCCACCAGGGTGATTTTCTGGGCATTCTGTGAAAGGCGGAGCATTCTCGGCAGCGATTTATCCACCAGGCCGCTGGCATTCAGGTAGGCAAAGTCGCAATCCGGCAGCAGGTAATCCGCCGCTTCAAAGGGATAATCTCCGTTCATATCCGGTTCGTGCTCTATAATCCCCAGGTCACAGATGGGCTCAAACAGTTTTTCCAGATAAGGAAAATGCCCGATGGTGGCTACCTTTTTGCCTCGTATCTCCCGCTGGCTCATAATAAAGGGGTCGTTCATTCGGTCCTCGCGCGGATTTTGATCCATATCCACACCATTTTGGCGGGCCATCTCCGGGGCATTGTACCAGGCATTTACTGCCGCCTGCCCAATGGCCGCCTCCAGGTAGTTCCAGCTTTTAATCAGTTCCGCCAATTCCCGCAGCGTTTTTCCGGTCAGATCCCCGGGGTGGGTAAAGGGTCGGGTATAATACCGCGACCACAGGTAGCTCCCCAGTCCAACCGCGCCGGTCTCGCTTTCCACTGCCGCAAAGGTGGCTCCCACCACGATATTTTTGGCTTTTATGCCCTGCGGAATGCCGGAAAGCAATTCCTCGTACAGACTCCAATCGGCCATGTCACTCTCCCCTTTCCAGTTTTTCTATCCGTTCCCCGGCCCGCAGCCGGCTGCGGATTTCCTGCATCCATTCATCCATCTGGGAAAGCTGCTGCAGGCAGGCTTCCTCCTCCGGGGTACGCTCCAATACCGCCACAATACCGCCGCCCCGGATAACCAGCCGCCGGTCGGCCTCCAGGGCCAGCAGCGGATCATGGGTGGAAATAAGGACAATTTTACTGCGGCGCGCCAGCAACTCCACGGCCTTTTTGCGGTCAATCCCCGCATTTTCTATTTCATCTACCAGTACAATGGGGCTGTCACTGATGCAGGCCGCATCGGCAATCATCAAAGCCCGGGACTGCCCGCCGGAAAGCTGCGTCACCTTGGTTTCCCAGGCGAAAGGTTCCCCGGCCAGCTCATTGGCGCAGCGGTAGGTGCGTTCCACCGCCTTTTCTTCCTCCGCAATCTGGCGGCTGCGGGCGTGCATCTGCAAAAAATCCCGCACCGAAAGATCCATAACAAAGTTCATATTCTGAGAAAGTTCTGCCACCAGCCGTCCTTCCGCCGCCTGCGGAAATTTTTCCGGCACTTCGCCATTAATGAGAATACGACGGCCGGTGGGGGTGTCTCCGCTGGCCAGACATTCTATATCCTCCAGCAGGCGGCTTTTGCCGGCCCCGGTAGGCCCCACAATGCTGATGACCTCCCCCACCCGAACGGTTAATTCCACCTTTTCCGGCTCGCCCTGCTTATTCCGCCCGCCCAGAATGGTAACGGAAGAAACAGCGGCCGGTTCTCCATTCTGTTCCATAACCTGCAGCCAGGCCGCCAGCTCATCCACCACCTGTACCGCGGTCAGTTCAAACTCCTTCAGTGCGGCCGGTTCCTCCAGCATCAGGCCGGCCAGCAGCGGCAGATCCTCCGGCAGACCGGTCAGACGCAGGTTTTCCAGGTAGTTCCCGGCCAGCGGGTGTTCCTGCAGCAAAGTGCGCAGCGGCACGCTGCTTAAATATTCGTAATCCATTATACTTCCTCAAACTCCATTTTCTTCAGCATTCCCATCTGATAGTTTTCCCCGATGCGGCGTTCCCCGGTACAATAACTGCATACCGAAGAAGGGGTGGTAAAGCGCAGTTTCTTTTCCCGCAGGGTATCACACTCCGGGGCCGAAAGCGCAAACCGCCGCAGCGCCGTGGCGCCCTGCCCGGTAATGCCATTGACGAATAGCACCCACGCAGTTGTATTGACCTGCCGCACATGGAATGCAAAAACCTCCCGCTCCGCCTGGCTTACAATATCCCCTTTGGTAATCACCACGCAGTCCGCCATTTTCAGCAGGGGGCCTATTTTCCGGGGGGTATTTACCCCGGCTATGGCATCGATGACGCAAATGGCCGGAATACCATTAATATAAGGCGAGCAGCGGTTGCACAGCCCTGCGCTTTCGGTAATCAACCATTCCAGCCCTTTCTTTTTTCCCCAGGCTACGGCATCCTCTATATTGCTTACAAAGTAATGGTCCGGACAGGTGGCCCCGGAAAAACCTGTAACCACCGGCACCCCGGCTTCCCGGTAGCGCAGATGATCGAAAGAGGTCAGACAGTCAAATTTCACTACGCCTGCTGTCCCCCGGGGCGCTTCCAGCGCAGCTATTAACTGCAGAATCACCGAAGTCTTGCCGGAAGAAGGCGGCCCGGCCACGACCAATAGTTTCATTTTTTCAACGACCTTTCCCTTTATTCTTTTACCAGTATAGGGGAGCTTTTCTCTATCGTCAAGCGAACCGCTGCGACGTTCCCCTATGGCGAACGCAAAAGGGACGGCACCGGTGCGCCGTCCCTCTGTTATAATTATTCTGTTATCGCTCTTTTATTTGCACAGCGGGCTTTCCTTGGGGCGAGTAAAATACTCCTTGGTCAGCTTGAGAACCACCGGGGAAAGCAGTGCCACTGCGATCAGGTTGGGGATTGCCATCATTCCGTTAAAGGTCTCGGCAATGCTCCACAGCAGATCCAATTTTGCCGTAGCCCCTAACATGGCCACCAACGAATAAATAACCATAAAGGGCTTAATGACCTTTTCGCCGAACAGGTACTCACTGCAGCGGGCACCATACAGGCCCCAGCCCAGAATGGTAGTGAACGCGAAGCAGCACATAGCCACCGCCGTAAAGATGGTAATCCAATTGCCATAGGTGCTGGTAAAGCCGCTGATGGTCAGTTCCGCACCGGCCGCCACGCCATAGTTAATGGAAACGCCGCTGCACAGAATAACCAGAGCGGTAAAAGTACAAACGATGATGGTATCTACAAATACTTCAAATACACCAAACAAGCCCTGCTGTACCGGGTCATCCACCTCAGCGCCGGCGTGGGCGATGGAAGCAGTACCAAGACCGGCCTCATTGGAGAAGATGCCGCGGGCAACGCCTTTCTGTACGGCAGTGAACATAGCGCCAACGACGCCGCCGGTGACTGCAGTGGGATTAAAGGCGCCTTTAAAAATAGCAGAAAGCGCGGTGGGCAGATTTTCGATATGCATGATGATAACGCCAAAGCCCAGCACGATGTACAGCAGTGCCATAATGGGAACCAGACGCTCCGCTACGCGGCCAATCCGCTTGATGCCGCCCAGCAGGATCAAGCCCACCAGAATGGTGATAACAATACCAAGGATCAGGTTCAGGGTAGCAGTGCCATCAGCGCTGACAACGCCAAAGCTGATGAGAGCGGTATCAATGGAAGCCACAATGGTATTAACCTGCGTGGCATTGCCGGTGCCGAATACGGCAAAGACGCCGAAGATGGCAAAGAGCACGCCCAACCATTTCCACTTGCTGCCCAGACCGTTCTGGATATAATACATGGGACCGCCAACCCAGTCGCCATGTTTATTCTTCTGCCGATAGTGGACCGCCAGCGTCACTTCGCTGTACTTGGTTACCATGCCAAGCAAAGCGGAAATCCACATCCAGAAAACTGCGCCGGGGCCGCCGATGGCGATGGCGCCTGCCACGCCGGCGATATTGCCGGTACCAACGGTAGCGGCCAGAGCGGTGCAGACCGCCTGGAACGGGGTAACAGCGCCTTTTCCGGCTTCGGTGGTGCGCTGGAATATCTTTCCGACCGTGTTTTTCCACACCATACCAAATTTACGGAACTGCAAAAAGCCGGTACGGATACTGAGATACAGCCCGACGCCGAAAATCAGCGCCGTAGCGGGCAAACCCCACACGATGCCATTGACGGTGGAATTGATGTTGGTGATGGTTTCAATCATTTTCGATTCTTCCTTTCTCTACACAATTGGAATGGGTTTTGTGCGGGAAAGGGTATAAAAAAGCGCCCCCGCCCCTGCACTACGGCATAAGGACGAAAGCGAAAATCGCCTGCGTGGTACCACCTTACTTCGCGCCGCCCTCACAGGCGGCAGCCTTATGGGTGCTGCAAACACCCTGCCGCTGTAATGGGCGGCGCCCAGCGCAGCCTACCGGGTTTCCCTTTCGGTGCGCGGCTCCGGGAGAGCTTCCCACAGTCCCATGCCCGCGCCTCTCACCAACCGGCTGCTCTCTTTGGGTGGTCTCTGTGCTACTAATTCCCTTCGTTGCTTTTTATTATGTTTTGTATTGTAACGGATGAAAGCAGCAATGTCAACAGGTTTGCTGCATTTTTTGTAGTTTTTCCAAATCATAAATTCATCTTAGCGGGTATTTTGATAAAAAAGACGGCAAAGCGCCCTAAAATATGAAAGTTAATTATCAAACTTCCTGCATTCCCTTGTTTTTTAGGGAGGACTATTGCTTAAAATACACTTATGTGGTATAATATAAATAGAAACAGCGGATATCTTTGTTCCCCGCTGTCCATAGGAAAGGAAGTGCCAAATATGAATATAACCGAATTGCATACCGAAAATTTTGAACAGGAAGTCATCCAGGCGACACAGCCCGTCTGCATCGATTTTTGGGCGCCCTGGTGCGGGCCCTGCCGTATGCTCGCCCCCCTCATGGAAGAACTGGCGGAGGAAGAACCCGCGGTAAAGTTCTGCAAAGTAAATGTCGATGAAGAACCGGGCCTGGCTGCCCAGTTTGGCGTCAGCAGCATTCCCACTTTGATCTTCAGCAAAAACGGCGCTCTCACCGGCCGCACCGTCGGCTTCCATCCCAAAGCGGAGCTGCAGGAATTGATTGATGCAATCAAGGACTAAAACTTCATAAAAATACCCCCGGTCACTGCGGCCGGGGGCGTTTTTCTTTATTCCATTTATTCAGTTTTTTCCGGCTGTTCCGCATATTGGTGCGGGGTACCGCTGCCAGGGTAGGTCTTTACCAGTTCTTTGTACATCAGGGGCCACACGTGTTCGCTCACATCCCGGGTTCCGCGGTGTTCGCTATCGTAGGGCAGTACCTCCAGTACCTTCAGGTTCACCGTTGTGGGCTGCCAGGGGAAGTTCTTCAGGATCTTTTCGGTATTTTCGATGACGCAAACCACAATCGGCACCTTGGCTTTCTGCGCTATCTTAAAGGCACCATTGCGGAACGGCAGCAGCGGTTCTTCGGTCTTGTTGGTCTGCCCTTCCGGGTAAATCCCCATGGAAACCACGTTTTCATCCAGCAGTTCCACCGCTTCATTGATGGTCTTGACCGCCGCGCGGTTGTCCTCCCGGTCCAGCGGCAGGCAGAAGCACATATGCATCAGTTTATTGACAATCGGAATTTTGAAGTTCTCCTTTTTGGAGATAAAGGCCAGTGTAAATTCCGAAAGTTCCGCCATCGTCAGCACCGGATCAAAAATGGTGCGATGGTTGCATACCAGCAAAAAGCGGGTATCGTGGGGGATTTTCTCCCGGCCGGTTACATTCACCCGCACCCGCAGCAGGAACATCCCCACTTCAACAATGTTGGTCATAAGCCAATGGTAAAAACGGGTTTTCCGGTCCGCCGGACGATCGATGCGGATAAAAACCGAAAGCAGCGCCACCAACAGCAAAAAAATGAGAATGCATCCCAGCGTATAGCCGGCTACCAGCAGCAGGCCAAGAATCGGGCCCAGGCTGTGCAGTACACAGGTATAAACCGCCAGGCCAATGCCCAGCAGAATAAGAATTGTCAGGATCAAGGAAAGTCCCTCTCTTTCGGGTACGGATAAAAAAATAAAATTTTAAGATTTCTTTAAGTTATAGTATCTATTCTATCGTAAACATTTTGTTTTGCAAGGGTAAAATTCATTAAATTTCCGTAAACGATGAACCCTCTTGCATTTTTGATACTTCAGCGGTATACTATGGGCAGAATATCCATTCCAATCTTTTTACAGGAGGAAACGATTTTATGAACCATATTGATGCCAAAGGAAAAGCCTGCCCCATGCCCGTAATGATGGCCAAAAAAGAGATGGATACCGGCTGCGAAGCGCTTTCCATCACAGTGGATAATGCCATTGCCGTACAGAACCTGAGCCGTTTGGCGGAAAGCCAGGGCTTTACTGCCGAAACAGCCGAAGAAAACGGCTGCTATACCGTTACCATGCACCGTACCGGCGCCCCCGCCCAGGCAATGCCCGAAGAACTGTTGAACTGCTCCGTTCCCGCCGCGGCCGATTACGTGGTATTTGCCGGCCGCGATGTTGTGGGCGAAGGTGACCCGGAGCTGGGGCATTCTCTCATCAAAATGTTCTTCTATACGCTCAGCGAAAAGCCCGACCTGCCCTCTGCCATCTGCTTTATGAATAACGGCGTGCGCCTGGTCACTGAAAATGAGCAGACCATCGAACATCTGAAGGTACTGGAGCAGAAAGGCGTTAAACTGATTGTCTGCGGCACCTGCCTTAATTTCTACGGTCTGACTGATAAGCTGCAGTGCGGCACCATCGGCAATATGTATGATATTGTAGAAACCATGACCAAAGCAGGCAAAGTCATCACGGTGTAAAGCACCCCCGCCACTTCTTTCCCCCGGTTCTTCCGCCGGGGGAATTTTTTTGTCAAATTTTACGAACTGTGAATATTTTGCACCACTTTCCCCGCTTTGGGGCATGGTATCTTGATTTTGTAAAGTCGGCTCGTTATACTATAGCATATCGCTATTTAGCGGTATTTACAAATTCAAATTATCTTTTTCCGAGGTCAAAACCCTATGATGACAAAGCTGAAAGATTTTTTGCATAAGCGGCCCTCTGCCTGGTATATGCTGTACATTCCGGTCTATCTGCTGCTGTTTTTTATTGTGGAGCAGTTGGTTCCCTCCACCTGTGATTACTGGGTCAGTTATCTGCCGCTGGATGATCTTATCCCCTTCTGCGAATATTTTGTCATTTTTTACTGCCTGTGGTACCCACTGCTTATCGGTACCGCCATTTACCTTTTTGCCAATGATGACCGCAGCTTCCGGCTGTATGGTCTTTTTATCATCATTGCTTTTACCGGCACGCTGCTGTTCTGCCTCATTTTCCCCAATGGTCAAAATCTCCGCCCTGCCGAATTTACCAACCCCAACTTTTTCACCTGGCTGGTCGGTCGGCTATATAAGGCTGATACCAATACCAATGTTATCCCCAGTATGCACGTGCTGGGCTGCATAGCAGCCGTTTTCGGGCTGTTCCGCTGCCGCACCACTCCCCGTTGGGCCAAAATCGGCGTAATCGTTCTCTCGGTGCTTATTAATTGCTCCACAGTGTTCATTAAGCAGCACAGCATCCTCGATGTCATCGTCGCGCTCATCGTCTGCGTGGTGCTGTACCTTGTGGTTTTCGTCTGGCTGGATAAATACATCAAGCCCACGCCGCTCCCCCTGCCGGAGGACGCCAAAAGCTGATTTTGCAAAATAAAAAGATAACCTCCCCTGGCTGTTTCGGCCGGGGGAGGATTTTTTATTTGTTTTTCGCCGGCCGGACCTTCCCCATCAGCATTTACTTCTCCCTTATTTTATGGTAAGCCAGCCGCTCGCTGCCATCAGCCAGATAGATGATGCCGCACTGCTGAAATCCGTTTTTAGCAAGACAGCCCTGCATCGGGTGATTGATCCGGTGGGTATCGGCGCGGAGATTGGGGTGCTGCTGCCAACACCATTCCAAGCAAAAGCTGCATACACCGCCGCGGTGCGCCCCTACTCCCAGCCGGTGGATTACACCATAGGGTTCTTCATTTTGCCATGCGCCATCATAAATTTTACGGTAGGTGGGTTCTTCCCCCACCGTAAAGCAAAATACCGCCAGCGGGGTGCCGTTCTCATCGCAGCAGAGGTAGCTTCTCCCGGCCGCTATATCTTCCGTCACCAGTTCCCGGCTGGGGTAGCCGCCGCCCCACTGCTGGTCATTGCCATTCTGGCGCATATACTGCCGGGCATGGTCGTACAGAGCCATCGCAGCATCCAAATCTTCCATCTGGGTCGGGCGGATCAACATTCGTCATCTCTCCTTTGGGGCCTTTTCTATAATGGAGATACTATAGCACACCGAAAAAAACAGTGCAAGGGGGATGTTTTAGGGCCCGCCGCCCTTTCGCCCCTGGGGCGAAATCCGCAAGCTGCGCTTGCGGCGGCC
>DMMB01000043.1:8679-17385 GCA_003453215.1 Oscillospiraceae bacterium
CATGTTTCTATCTGCGGGTTTTATACCGTTTCATCCCGGCCGGCCTTTTGCCCCGCCAGCAGTGCCACCACACTGGCAAACAAAATGTAGCCCAGACCGATATTCCAGTTCGGGGTCAGATCATGCAGCCAACCCACCACCATCGGGCCGGTCGCCGCCAGCGCATAGCCCACCGATTGGGCAAAGCCGGAAAGCCGGGCAGCCTCCACCGCGTCCCTGGCGCGGAAGCCCATCAGAGCCAGCCCCATACTAAAAGCGCAGCCATTGGCCAGTCCCAGTATAATGGTTGCTGTCACCTGCGCGGCTGCCGCCGTGGAGGACATCAGCGTAATAATTCCGATGATGTTCAGAACCGAACCAAGCATCAGCCACCCCCGTTGATCCCGGCACTTCCCGGCCAGGGTGGGCACCAGCAGCGAAGGCGCCAAACTGACCACCTGATACAGCGAGGTCACAATTCCGGCTGTCCCGCTCTGCATCCCGGCCGATTGTAAAATGGTCGGCAGCCAGCCAATGACCGCATAAAAGATCATGGAATTGATGCCAAAATACAGCGTGACGCACCAGGCCAAACCGCTTTTCCAGATGGGCTTTTCCCGCCCTTCTGTTTCAGTAGGATTGGAAGTGCTTAGCCGCAAAGAAGCGTTTTTTCTCCAGATCAACCCGGTTATCACCACCGCGATGCCCCACACCAGCAAAGCGCCGTTCCAACCCAGGCCGGTGCCGGAAAGCGGCACATTCAGTGCCAGACCGATTGCCGCAGCGGCTACCATAGCCACTGTATAATAGGCCGTTACCTGCCCCACTCGGGTAGGATATTCCGCCTTGACCACAGCGGGCAGCAGTACATTTCCCAGTGCTGTCCCAATGCCAACAATGGCGGTCCCCAGGAACAACCCCGGCACGCCAAGGGTGCTTCTCAGCACTGTGCCCAGCAAAATAAGGCATAACCCGATCAGTATCGTTTTGCCCTCTCCCTGGCGGCGTCCAATTTTCCCCGCCAGTGGACTGACCACGGCAAAGGCCAGCAGCGGCAGCGTGGTAAGCAGACCGGAAGAACGGCCGGTAAGCCCCAAATTGGCGGTGATTTCCGGCAGAAGCGGCCCTACCCCGGTAATAATGATACGCAGGCAAAAAGCCGCCAGTATGATGCTCAGCATCATGGTGCGGTTGGTGGTGTTGCTTTCAGTTTTCGTAAAGATCCCTCATTTTACTACTTATTTTTTTCGCAGTGGTATTGCCAATAGACCATATTTACCAGACCGCCCAGCAGGATAATTGTCCCAATCAGGTGCAGCCACAGCATCAAAATAATAAGGGAGGCCAGCGACCCGTACACCAGCGTATAGCGCGCCGAAGCACTGATCATGGTGGAGAACAGAATGCTCACTACCAAAATGGCAAGCCCGCCTACCACCGCGCCCGGCAGTACCGGCAGCGCGGGACGGTTCACCGGTGTTACGCTGCGGTACAGCAGCAGCAGCAGCAGCATGATAATGCCGGTAAGCAGAATAAAGCGCAGCCAGGTCCAGCTGGCCAGAACATCACCCACGTGGAACCACTGATCCAGCAGATCAATGAACCAGTCGCCGGTCGCCACCACAATGACCGAAAGATAAATCATCACCAGAAATACCGCAGAATAAAGGAAGCACATCGCGGTGTGCAGCAGCCCCTTATAGCGCGGTTCCCCGTACAGGTCGCCCATCGTAGCCATAATGGTACCAAAGGCGCCGGAAGCCGCCGTAAGCAGCAGAATAATGCCCGCCCACAGCATCGCCTGGGAATAGTTATCATGGATATAGCCGAAGAAAGTCACCAGCGTTTCCGTTACCTGCTGGGGGATCACCTCGCGGATGACGGACAGCAGTTCCGCTGTATCAATGCGGGTACGGCCAATCACACTGGCCACACAAATCAGCAATGGAAAAAAGCTGAGCATCAGGTAATAGGCAAAGGCCGCTGCACTGCGTCCCAGCCGCCTGCTGCCGTACAGATCCAGAATGCTGTACACCTTGGTCAAAAATGGGCTTTTATCGATTATTTTCTGCAAAAATGGGGGCAAGGCTTTCCCTCCTTTCTTCCGTTTTTCGGCTCAGCGCCGCAGCAAATTTTCGGCTCATGCAATGCCAAACAGACGCTTGGCGTTCTGGCAGGTGCTTTCTACTATTTCTTCCGCGCTCTCTCCGCGGATCTCCGCCAGGCGTTCCGCCACCCGGGGCAGCATACTGCTGTCGCAGCGCTTCCCGCGGTAGGGCTCCGGCGCCATATAGGGGCAGTCCGTTTCCATCAGCAAGCGGTCGGCAGGGACAACCGCCGCAGCCTGTGGGGCCTTGCGGGCATTCTTAAAGGTGATCGCCCCGGTAAATCCCAGATACATTCCCAGTGCCGCCACTTCTCTGGCCATTTCCGCGCTGCCGGAAAAGCAGTGCAGCACCCCTTGGGGACGCAGCTCCCGCAGGACCTCCAGGGTATCGGCGTGGGCTTCCCGGTCATGGATAATCACCGGCAATTCCAGTTCCTTTGCCAGCATCACCTGCTGCCGGAACAGTTCCAGCTGCCGCTCGCGCGGCGGGTTTTCCGCCCAGTAATAGTCCAGTCCAATTTCCCCAATGGCTCGGCACTTGGGGTGGGCGGCCAGGGCTTTCAGCTCTTCCAGGTAATTTTCGGGGGCATCGCCCGCCTGCTCGGGGTGTATTCCGGCTGCAAAGTACACAAAGTCATACCGCTCCGCCAGTTCGCGTGCGGCATAACTGGTGGGCAGGTCGGCCCCTATCGTCATAATATATTCCACGCCCTCGCGGTGCATACGATTCAACAGTTTGTCCCGATCCTCATCAAATCGCTTATCATCGTAGTGGGCATGGGAATCGAATATCCCGTTCATGGTTCTCTCCTTTGGGGGAAAAACGGGGTCGGCGGCAACACAGTTGTCCCGACCCCGAAATTCAGCTTGCTTTCAAAGCGGCTTTCTCAGCACAGCTTGGCGCCGGCCGGGATGGCGTCATCCAGCATCAGCAGATGCAGGCTTTCGCCCTGTTCGGCAGAAATAAGCATCCCGTTGGATTCCCGGCCCATCATCTTACGGGGGGCCAGGTTGGTGCAGGCCACCACCGTTTTGCCCACCAGTTCCTCGGGCTTATAGTACTTGGCAATACCGGAGAGAATCTGACGGTTCTTGCCGGTGCCATCATTCAGGGTGAAGCACAGCAGCTTATCACTCTTTTCCACCTTTTCACAGGCCAGCACCTTGCACACCGTCAGTTCCACCTTTTCAAAATCGGGGAACGCAATCTGCGGTTTGGCCGGGGCGGTTTCCACCTTCTGCTCCTCCTTGGGCGCTGCAGCGGCCGCCAGTTCAGCCAGTTCCTTTTCCATATCAATGCGGGGGAACAGCGCCGGGCCCTTCTTCACCGTTACATCGGCGTGCAGCCCGCCAAAGGCAGCCGCAGACTCCCAGGTACGTTCCTCTTCCGCCGCGCCGCACTGCTCCAGAATTTTCTCGGCAGATTCCGGCATATAGGGCTTCAGCAGAATACCCGCCAGGCGGATGCATTCCAACAGATTATACATAACAGTTGCCAGGCGGGCGCGCTTGGTTTCATCCTTCGCCAACACCCACGGGGCATTTTCATCAATGTATTTATTGGCGCGGGAAACCAAGCGGAAAATCTCCGCCAAACCATTCTGGAATGCAAAAGCCTCCATCTGTTTTTCGTAGTTATCCCGCAGAGTATTGGCCATCTCCACCAGTTCGTCATCGGCCGGGGAGGGTTCCCGCTCCACCGGCAGTGTACCGCCAAAGTATTTTTCTACCATGGCTACGGTGCGGCTTACCAGGTTGCCCAGGTCGTTCGCCAGGTCGGTATTAATGGTGCTGATCAGCAGTTCATTGCTGAAAACGCCATCGGAGCCGAAGGGGAAACTCCGCATCAGGAAGAAGCGGATGGCATCCACGCCGTAGCGCTGGCACAGCACCACCGGGTCCACCACATTGCCCTTGGATTTACTCATCTTGCCGCCCTCCAGCAGCAGCCAGCCGTGGCCGTAAACGCGCTTGGGCAGCGGCAGATCCATGGCCATCAGCATGGCCGGCCAGATGATGGAGTGGAACCGTACAATTTCCTTGCCGACAAAGTGCACATCGGCCGGCCAGTATTTTTCCACGTCGTGGTACTTATCATTCTTGTAGCCCAGCGCCGTCATGTAGTTAAACAGGGCGTCCACCCACACATATACCACGTGCTTGGGATCAAAATCCACCGGTACGCCCCAGGTAAAGCTGGTGCGGGAAACGCACAGATCCTGCAATCCCTGGTTGATAAAGGCTTTCATCTCATTAACGCGGGAGGCCGGGGTGAGGAATTCGGGGTGCTCATCGTACAGCTTCAGCAGACGATCGGCATACTTGGAAAGGCGGAAGAAGTAGGCTTCTTCCTCTGCATCCACCACAGGGCGGCCGCAATCGGGGCAGCAGCCATCCTTCAGCTGGCTTTCGGTCCAGAAGCTCTCGCAGGGGGTGCAGTATTTGCCTTTGTAGGTTCCCTTGTAGATGTCCCCGCGGTCGTAAAGCTCCCGGAAAATTTTCTGGATGGATTCCACATGGTAATCATCGGTGGTACGGATAAAGCGGTCATAGCTGATATTCATCAGCTTCCACAGCGACTTAAAGCCGCCTTCGCCCTCCACAATTTTATCCACATACTGCTGCGGAGTGACTCCGGCTGCCTTGGCCTTTTCTTCTATCTTCTGCCCGTGTTCATCGGCGCCGGTCAGGAACATCACATCATAGCCCTGCAGACGCTTATACCGAGCCATGCAATCGGTGGCTACGGTGCAGTAGCTATGCCCGATGTGCAGCTTATCAGAAGGGTAGTAGATGGGTGTCGTAATATAAAACTTTTTCCGTTCCATTTTGTTACCTCCTGCGCAAATGAGCGCAATTCTTCATTATCAGTATAGTATAGCACACTTTGCTGCCAAAGCAAAGTTTTTTTGCCGGTGTCAGGGGCAAAAGTCCTCTTCTCCACCGGCTCCTGCCGAAGGCGGGCACCGGCCCGGCGGGCAGCCCCCCTTTTCCCCCTCCCCATAAGGAAAACCGCACCCCGAAAGATGCGGTTTCTATCTCATTTATGGAAAATTACAGAAGAAAAGCCAGCAGCACAGCCACTACCAATGCCGCTAATCCGGCTGCCACCCCCAGGATAATGGCCAAAATTCGCTTCCACTCCCGGGCGTCGCTGCCGTTTCGGCGCCGGTCGCCGTGGTACAACGCAGCCAATATTACGCATCCCACCAGGCACAGGAAAAAGCAGGCTGCCCCTCCTGCCACCGCAGCCAGCAGCACCATCAGGAAGCCCCAGTATAGTCCATGCATTACCGCCAGCATCAGCAGCACACTCATAAAAGTCATCACTGCCGTCCTTTACTTTTTCTTTTTGCCGGCAGGGTTCTTGGGGCGCTTTTTGCGCACCGAATAGCCAAAAGAACCGATCTTTTTGCCCATGGCAAAGTATTCCCCGTGGGAATAGGCCATCAGTCCTGCCTTTTCCAGATGCAGCTTTCCGGCCTCATCCAGCAGCTTTTCCTCCACATCCACCGCCACAATCTCCGCCAGGAACATATCATGGCTGCCCAGGGGAATGATCTGCTTTACCCGGCACTCCAGCGCCAGCGGACTTTGGGCAATCACCGGCGCCGCCACTTCCTGGGCCGGTTCTACTGTAAGGCCCGCTGCCGCCAGTTTATCCATCTCCCGCCCGGAACGCACACCGCAAAAATCGGTGGCACGTGCCATCACCCCGGTGGTCAGATTAATGACAAATTCTCCGCTTTCCTTAATTATCCCATAGGAATGCCGCTGCGGCCGCACCGAAATGTAGGTCATAGGCGGATCGCTGCAGGTAATGCCCGTCCAGGCAATGGTCAGGGCATTGGGATTTTCCACCGTTCCGCAGCTTACCAGCGCAGCCGGCACCGGAGCCAGCAGTGTAGAACCCTTCCATTGAACTTTACTCATCTTCCAATAATCCTTTCTGGCGGTCAGCCCGCCACCATATCGCTTATCACTTTAATAAACAGCAGCACCAGCACCACAATGATGACCGGCCGCACAATTTTGCTGCCGTTTTTCATCATCATCCCAGAACCAATCACGTGTCCCAGCAGGCAAAAACCGCCGGAAATAAGCCCCAGTGTAATCAAAACCTGTCCCTTGGTTAAAAACAGCACCAAACTGGTTGCATTGGAGGAAAGATTGACCAGCTTCACCGTTCCGCTGGCTCGTTCCAGGCTCATTTTGCACAGGCCGGTATACAGCATCAGCAAAAAGGTACCGGTACCGGGGCCGTACAGCCCATCGTACATACCAATCACCAGAGATAATATAGCTGCCAAAATCAGCTGCGTGCTGCGGGGCATGGTACTTTTCGGGTTTTCTCCGGCCGGAGCCGGTTTCCGCCGCAGCACCACAAAGGCCACAACCGGCAGTGTGCCCAGCAGCAGGAACTGGATATACTGCTGCGGTATCAGCAATATGAGCCGCGCACCAAAGTTGGCTCCCAGGATCGCCATAGCCATGCAGGGGATAGCCGCCTGCCAGTCCACATAGCCATTTTTCAGGTATCGGGCCGTGGAAGCGCAGGTTCCCATCGTGGCACTTAATTTATTGGTGGCAATGGCCTGGTGGGGCGGCAGCCCGGCCAGCAGGTACGCGGGCAGCGAGATCAGCCCGCCGCCACCGGCAATGGCATCCACAAAGCCCGCCAAAAAGACCAGCGGGCAAATAATCAGAAGTGTTTTCAGGGTCAGCATAGGATTTCCTTCTTCGTGTGGGAGTAATGATAAAGTTATACTATCCCACCCTGCAAAAGTCAAGACTTGCCGCCTTTACATCCGGGCCGAAAATGCTATAATATCCCTATAAAGCCCGCGGTTGCCGCAGGCCACGGCCCGCAGGGCAAACCGCCCTTCGGGCGGTTTTAGGCGGCTGCGCCGCCATTCCAATCTCTGCCAAGGAGGCGGCAGCTTGCGCTGCCGGAATATTGCCATGAAATACGGATTTATCAAAGTTGCTGCTGCCAGCCCCGCCTTGCGGGTAGCCGATTGCCGCTACAATGCCGCGCAATCGGTTGATATGATGCAAAAAGCCGCCGCAGCCGGCGTACACCTGCTCGTCCTGCCGGAACTGGGCCTGACCGGCTATACCTGCGGAGACCTGCTGCTGCAGCCCACTTTGCAGCAGGGGGCTCTGGAGAGCCTGCAAACACTGCTCTTGGTCAGCGCTTCCCTTCCGCTCACCACCGTCGTCGGCTTACCCCTTTCAGTCGAAGGCAAATTGTACAACTGCGCCGCTGTGCTCCATCAGGGGCAAATTCTCGGCGTCATTCCCAAAACCAATCTGCCCAATTATGGTGAGTTCTATGAAGCCCGCTGGTTTACCCATGCTTCCCACGATGTCCGTACCCTCTCCCTATTGGGGCAGGAAGTTCCCTTTGGTACCAATCTGTTGTTCTGCTGCCGGGAACTGCCGGAATACAAATTAGCGGTTGAGATCTGCGAGGATCTGTGGGTTGCCGCGCCGCCCAGCACCCGCCATGCCATGGCCGGTGCCACCGTCATCGCCAACTGTTCCGCCAGCGATGAAACCATCGGCAAGGCAGAATACCGCCGGGCTCTTGTTACCGGACAAAGTGCCCGCCTGATGGCCGGCTACATTTACGCGGATGCCGGCCGGGGAGAATCCACCACCGATATGGTCTTTGCCGGGCACAATCTCATTGCGGAAAACGGCAAGCTGCTGGCCCAAACGGCTCTCTTTACCAATGAGATGACGGTCACCGAGCTGGATTTCCACCGTCTGGCTGCCGAACGCTGCCGCACAACCACCTGGCCCGCGGCCGAAACCGCCGGCTATACCGTTGTTTCGTTCTCCCTGCCGGTGAGCGAAACCTCTCTCACGCGCTTTATCGATCCCCATCCCTTTGTCCCCGCCGATCACACCGAACGCCGGGAGCGATGCGAAGCCATTTTATCCATGCAGGCCGAGGGCCTACGCCGCCGCCTGGAGCACATCGGCTGCCCCACGGCCGTATTGGGCATCTCCGGCGGCCTGGATTCCACTCTGGCGCTGCTGGTGGCTGTTCGTGCGCTGGATCTTTTGGGCCGTCCCCGCACCGATATGGTCGCCGTAACCATGCCGGGCTTTGGCACCACCCGTCGTACCCGCTCCAATGCCGAAATTCTTTGTGAAAAGCTTGGGGTCACCCTGCGCACCGTCTCCATTGCCGCAGCGGTCCGCCAGCATTTTCAGGATATCGGCCATGAGGAAAGCGTCACCGATGTCACCTACGAAAATGCCCAGGCGCGGGAGCGCACCCAGGTGCTCATGGATATTGCCAATCAGCAAAACGGCATCGTCATCGGCACCGGGGATCTCTCCGAACTGGCGCTGGGCTGGGCCACCTACAATGGCGATCATATGTCCATGTATGGCGTCAATGGCTCCATTCCCAAAACACTGGTGCGCTATCTGGTGCGCCATGCCGCCGATACCTGCGGCGAGGAATCCTTGGCGGCCGTCCTCTATGATATTCTGGATACCCCGGTGAGCCCCGAGCTGCTCCCGGCCGAAGAAGATGGCACCATTGCACAAAAAACCGAAGATCTCGTTGGCCCTTACGAGCTGCACGATTTCTTCCTCTATCA
>DMMB01000043.1:17560-17721 GCA_003453215.1 Oscillospiraceae bacterium
CTGCACGATTTCTTCCTCTATCATTTTATCCGCTATGGCTGCCCGCCCCGGAAAATCCTGTATCTGGCCGAAATTGTTTTTGCCGGCTGTTATGACCGCGCCACCATTCTAAAGTGGCTGCGCACCTTCTTCCGGCGGTTCTTCCAGCAGCAGTTTAAGCG
>DMMB01000057.1 GCA_003453215.1 Oscillospiraceae bacterium
GCCTGCGGCCCGCCCCACCCCTTATACTAAGCAAAAGCACCGGAGAGAAGCTGTCCCTCCGGTGTTATATTTTGGTTTTAATTCTCCGCCGGCTTTTCTACTTCTGCCGTTTCTTCCGGCGTCACTTCCGCCGTCTCTGCGGCAGCCTTCTTTTCGGCAATGCGCTTATCACAGAACTCTTTTACCAGGGCATAGATTACGGCAAAGGCCGGGATCCCCAGTACCATGCCGGCAATTCCCATCAGGTTGCCGCCCACCGTCAGGGCCAGCAGCACCCACATACCGCCAATGCCAATGGAACCGCCCACCACCTTGGGGTAGATCACGTTGCCTTCAAACTGCTGTACCACCACCAGGAAGATAACAAAAATCAGTGCCTTTACCGGGCTGATCAGCAGAATCAGCAGCGCGGAAGGAATGGCGCTAAGGTAAGCGCCCAAAATGGGAATCATGTTACACATTCCCACCAGTACACTGATGAGCAGCGCATAAGGCATACCGCCTACAAAAAGGCCGATAATGGTCAGGCCGGTGAAGCACAGCGCCCCCAAAATGCAGGCCTCCACCAGCATTCCGGAAAAGAACCCGCTGAACGCCCGGTCAATTTTGCGGACGATGTATTCAATCCGCTCCCGGACACTGTCTTTGAACAGTGCCTGCAGCAGCCGGTGGTAGATGTAGTGGAGATGCTCTTTATCGGCCAAAATATAGATGGCAAAGATCAGGCCCAAAAAGCCATTGATAATACTGCTGGCCAGGCTGGTAACAATGCCCAGCAGCCAGGTGGCCGCCTGCCCCACAAAGTCCTTAATCAGCTTTCCGGATTGATTCAGCCAGGTTTCTGCCTCATTCCACAGGTAGCGGATAATATCATTTTCCATATCCAGCCTGCCTTCCAGGTCGTTAAAGAAATCGCTGGCATCGCTGATATAGCCGGGGATGTTGTTGGCCAGGCTCAGCAGGCTTTCCCCAATTTGCGGCAGGATGAAGAAACACAAACCGGTGATAATGGCCAGTACAATGAGGATGGAAAGCACAATGCAGATTCCCCGTTTCCCGCGGGCCAGCTTCGGGCTGGCCTTCCACAGTCCGGCCAGCCATTTGGTTTCCATCGGCCGCAGCAGCAGGTTGATAATATAGGCCATCACCACACCGATGATAACCGGCCGCAGCACCGTCATAATATAGCTGCCAGCTCCGGCCAGCAATCCCAAATGGGATAGTGCCAAATACAGCACAATGCTGTAAGTGATCAGTAAAATACCGCTTTTCAGCGAGAATTGCTTCATGGCCGAATCTCCTTTTTATGTCCAGAATGGTTTTCCAAATAATAAGTCTATTATAACATTCCCAAGGGGGAAGTAAAGCCCGGTTGGCATCTTATTTGGGTTCGTTTTTTTAAGGTTTGATAAAGATTGGGGCAAAAAAAAGGTTTTGGCAGCGGATTCTGGGCAAATTTCTGCCAAGGGGAAGCGACGGGCCGCAGGCCGCTCACCGACGGCGAGCCAGCGGGCAAAGCCCGCTGAAACCGTCCTCCGGACAGTTTGGCCTGCGGCCCGCCCTGCCCCCTCCCGGCGTTCCCTCCGTTACGTCACCGAAGAAAGCCGCAGGCTGCCGTCCTCATTGGGGGAAAAAGCAAAAAGATAGCCCTGGCAGTTCTGGGTATTCAGGTGGTCGGTATACAGTTCTGCTTTCACCAGGGTCCGGCCGGAACCATCCTGGTAGCTGGGCCACAGCAAAAGATGCGGCATACTGCGGGCAGCCCGCCCCGGCAGGATATAGCCCTCCGTCCCCAGGTAGCTTTCATCGGGAGCAAACCCGGTCAATCCCAAATATTTTTGGGCTGCAGCGGTCACTTCCTCGGCTGTAAAGGCGGTTTTACCCTCGTTTTCGGCATACAGCATCGTCAGGGCAAAATCGGTAGCTGTGGCGCGATCCAGCCAAAAGCTGCCGTTAAAGCGCAAACCACCCTCCGCCTGGAGGAACAGCAACGCCATTTCACAGGCCGGGTCGTTCCGCTCTTCGCTAAAGTTGTAGGCCACTTTCTCCAGCGGCTCGTAGTAGCAAACCACCGGGGTTTCCTGGCCCTGCTCCTGCTGCACAATCAGCAGGTAATCTTCTTCCCCGGCGGCAAAAACGCTGAAAGCGTTTTGAGTAGCCATGTGCACCCGGTACCGGCCGCAGCCCTCATATTCCTCCAGCACCTCGGTAATCTCGGCAGAAGAGATGCTCATGCCACGCCAGGTTTGGTAGGTTTCCGGGGCTTCGCCCGCACACGCGGCAAGAGCCTCGGTATCATTTTCCACCAGGGCCGCTACAAACTTTTCCGCAATGGAGCGGGTTTCCTCGGTGATTTGGCCGGTCAGGCCGGCTTCCGCCGCAGCAACGCCTACTTCGCTGAGCCGCCAGCCTTCGGCCGTCTTTTGGGCTGTTCGGGTAAGGGTCAGCTTTTCACCGGTATGGAGATTTTCCATTTCGACGGTGAAGGTCAGCGTCTCGGCGGTTTCTTCGGTGATTCCCACACTGTCCGCATCGTAATCCCAGTAATACCGACTGAAAACCGGCCGACTGCTTTTGTAGAGTTTGCCCTCCCGTTCCACAAACCGGGGGCGGCCCAAAGTATCTTCATTTTGCAGCAGGGCAGCGGCGGTTTCGGCCGTGTAGGTTTGCTGCAGCAGGGACTGCAAATCGGCCAAAGAGGAATAACCGCTTTTGGCCGAGACCGGGAGATATTCATCTTCGGTCAGTTCACCCTCTTCCGAAAGGCCATCGCAGTACCAGAGATAGCCGACAATGTAATCTTTTGTCAGGAGATCCTGCACCGCTTCCAGTGAAGTTTTGGGCTGCTGCGGCACATCCGGCTGCTGGGGCTCCTGCTTGCCGCAGGCCGAAAATGCCAACAGCACTGCCAACAGCAAAGCGGCCAGCGGGAAAAAACGTTTCATGGCAATCACCTCTTAGGAAATTTCTGATGCTATTATAGCACAAAATGGCGGAGGGTGGTGAACAAACCGTAAAAACCAAAGCGGCAAACTCCCTCCACTAATAACGGCAAAACGCCGCTTTTTTGCAGTGATTCGGTACAGATCACACATTTTTTAAGAGAAAGTTTACAAGTGACGCACAAAGAATGGAATAAGCAGGCGAAAACAGGATATTTTGGGCATAAAAAAACTCCCCTCCGTGGGGGAGTTTTTTGCACCGGTTTTACTGTTATTTTTTGCGGAGAAGGACCGCAGAACCAAGCAGTGCCATGACAGCTGCTGCCGCTGCAACACCGACAAAGTCATTGGCGCCGGTGGTCGGGTTCTTGGTGGCGTCCTTGCTGATGGTGAAGGTGGTGGTGGCGGTATCGCCCGTGAAGTAAACCGACAGGGTGTGGGTACCGGCAGCCAGCGTCTTCATGTAGGCTGCGGTTAGCTCCACATAGGTGCTGCCGGA
>DMMB01000094.1:0-6460 GCA_003453215.1 Oscillospiraceae bacterium
GAGTCAGAGTCTGTCGTGCTACCTTTACACAATCGGGCAATAGCAACATGAATTATTATAACGTTTTTGCACCAAAAGTCAAGACCTATCGTAAAAAAACACGTTAAATTTTTTGCTTGGAGAAAAGTTCCTCTTATATGCTGCGCCGGCCGGTACACAATACACATTGCAAACGCCAAATCAAGAAAGAGAGGAATAAACCATGTCTAACAAGAAAGCCAAAGAAGCACTGAACCAGATGAAGCAGGAAGCTGCCAACACCGTCGGCGTTAACCTCAAGCAGGGCTATAACGGCGATATCACCGCCCGTCAGGCCGGTTCCATCGGCGGCGAGATGGTGAAGCGTATGATCGAGAGCTACGAGAACGGCCATTCTGCCAAGTAAGAAACACTTTTTCCCAAGAGACCCCGCAGTTCTGCCCGGTGCAGCGCTGCGGGGCGCTCTTTTAGGTACGCTATAGCCGTATGGACTGATTTATCGCAAAAAATTTTATATTCGCATTTCTTGCGAATTTCCACCTGAAAATGGTATACTATAAATGGAAAGAACTCCCGAATTCTGTTTAATGAGAAAGGAGCGCCCCATGAAAATGAAAAAACTGCTGTCCCTGGGTGTATCTCTGCTGCTCATCGTCCTGCTGCTGCCCACCACCGCGCTGGCGGAGGGGGGGAATGAATATGTGGCAAGAAATGAAACTACAAAAGAAGAATATGTATCCTTGAAGGAGGCATTGGATGTTGCCACGGATGGCGACACCATCATTCTCTTAAAGGATTGTAAATTATCATCGAATGATAGCAACGATCCCATCTATATGCGAAAATCTATAACACTGGATTTGAATGGCTGTACGATGACTTTGCAATCTGTATTTTCCGTACAGAGCGGAGCAACTTTCACAATACAGAATAACAAAAACACCGGTGGCATAAAAGTAGAATGTGAGAGCGCTTTTAGCGCAATCTATGGAACCAAGGTCAATTTGATAGGAGTAACGATAACAGAAGCAGACACGACAGTAAAAAAATGGCTGTTTGGTGCGGCTTCAGGTTCCACCCATTATATAGAAAACTGCGACATTACATGGAGTGGTATATGTCAGTTTGATGGGGATAGCACTACCATCAAGGATACCAAAATAAATCTGACCGGGAGCGAAGATGCTATTGTTATGCGCTCACAGGGCGGAAAGCTGAAGATAGTCAACAGCATTATCACCGGTAAGGGCGCCAATCTGTTTATCACCCCAGATAACAATAATGTATGGGTGCAAAGACCAAGTGTTTCCATTGCGAATGATAAACCGCAAGATGTCACCATCGAATACTCATACAGTGTTCCGAACGATTATAACAACGGCAAGTTCATTTTGCCGGGACTAAGTGATGCCAAAACGCAGCTCAAGGCTATGCTGGCAGATAGTTTTAAAAATACTACACTCCTGGTTACTGTTCCTGAAGGCCTTTACATCAATGCTACAGCACTGGAATGCCTGGGTACTGCAGAGAGCGGCAAAACCTATACCATAGAGCGGGCGGGCGCCCCGGAGCAAATGGAGGAACTCGCTAAACCGGGGGCCGTTCCCGCCAATGGCTGCATTATCAAAAATGGAACCGATGCGGCCATCACCGTTAATGGGGTGATTATCCAGCTCGGGCAGTCCCATACCTTTACCGAAAAGGAGCCCGACCCCGAAATCGATCCGCCCTCCACCATTACCATCATCGTCCCGGCGGAGGAACCGCCCGCCCAGCCCAATCCCAGCACCGGTGCGCCGCAGCTGATTGCGGTAGCGGCCGCGGCTTCTGCCATCGCCACCATCCTGGCTGCGGTGCTGCTGCTTCTTCATCGCAGGGAAAAAGAAGCATAAATTTGTATAATATT
This sequence comes from Oscillospiraceae bacterium, assembly GCA_003453215.1. GTDB lineage: Bacteria > Bacillota > Clostridia > Oscillospirales > Ruminococcaceae > Angelakisella. The sequence goes on from DMMB01000094.1 coordinate 1,886, forward strand.
ACATGGCCACTGGAGAGATTTCCTCCGGCGGCTGTTTTTTCTCCACAAAAAACTTGCGCTGTCGTTTTATCCTTGGTAGAATAATAATGGCATTTTCGCCCGATTTTTTGTGATAGAAAAGGAGTGACCTAATTTGGCAGAAAAAAAGAAGGTCGAGCGTGAGTTTGTGGAGGCTTCCACCGGAAAAACAGGGAAGCGCCCCGCAGTTGTCACCGCCGCCAATAAAAAGAGCGCGACCGGCAAGCGCATTGCCGCCGTTATTTTGTGGGTGCTGGCCCTGGCCGCTGAGGTCGGCGCCATCCTGATGCTGAACGGCAGATGGTACATACCGGAGGAGCAGAAGATGTACTGGCTCATCGGGGCTCTGGTTATCGATCTCATCCTCGTCATCATCGGCAGCCAGCTGTGGAAAAAGGCCAACCGCCTGGATCCCGCCAGCAAGCAGAGCAGCGTCAAATTCTTCCTGTGGAACAACATGGGGCTCATTGCTTCCGTTATCTGCTTCCTGCCCATCGTTATCCTGCTGCTGGCCAATAAAGACCTGGATGGCAAGACCAAGAAGATCGTTACCGTAGTGGCGGCCATTGCCCTGGTGCTGGCTTCCCTGTTCTCCATTGACTTTAACCCCGTTTCCGCCGAAGAGCTGGCCGATGCCCAGCAGGCGGTGGGCACCGGTTCCGTTTATTGGACCCGTTTCGGTAAAAGCTATCACCTCGATCCCGATTGCCGCGCCCTGAAGAACTCGGCAACCATTTATCAGGGCACCATCGAAGAAGCCTTCGAAGCCAATCGCACCGATCCCTGCGATTTCTGCGCGCTGGATCAGGCTTAAAAAGGAAAGGGGAACCCATCCGATGAATTTAACCGATCTGCTTTCCGGAAGTGTAATTTCCTCCATTGCCGGCCAAACCGGCACCAGCGAAAAGGATACCCAGAACGTTCTGGCCAATGCCCTGCCGGCCCTGGTGGGCGCCATGGCGCAGAATGCCTCCACCGAAGATGGAGCCAATAGTCTGGCCAAGGCGCTGGATGACCACACCAGCAGCGCCGGTCTGGCCAGCCTTCTGCAGAATGTTGATACCACCGACGGCGCTAAAATCCTTACCAAGATTTTGGGCGGCGAGACCGAAACGGTGCAGAATGCCGTCGCCAAAAAGAGCGGGACCAGCAAGGTAGATACCTCCAAAATCCTGGCGATGGCGGCCCCGCTGCTGCTGGCGGCCCTGGGCAGCCAAAAGAAAAAGACCAAAACCCAAAGCGATGGCCTGGGCAGCCTGCTCACCAGCCTTTTGGGCGGCGGCGATGACGATGAGGACGATGGCAGTACGCTGGTTTCTCTTGCCGGCAGCCTGCTGGGCAGCAGCAAAAAATCCAGCAAGAGCGACAGCGGCGATATCCTTACCTCTTTGGCCGGCGGTCTGCTGACCAGTGCACTGGGCGGCAATACCAAAAAGAGCAGCAAAAAAAGCAGCAAAAAAAGCGATAGCAGCGATGTGCTGACTTCTTTGGCCGGCAGTCTGCTGGGGGATGCGCTGGGGACTTCGAGTAAAAAGACCACCGCCAAAAAATCCACCTCTGCCGCAAAGAAAACCACAACGGCTAAAAAGACTGCTTCCACCGCCAAAAAGAAGACAACCACGGCAAAGAAGTCTGCCTCTACCGCCAAAAAGAAATCCACTGCCCAGAATAATGACGCAGCGGAACTGTTGGGCAGCGTTTTAACGGGGCTGCTGGGCGGCAAAAAGTAAAATACATCCGAAAAAAGGGGCGGAAGCGGCAAACTTCCGTCCCGTTTTCTTAATATCAGGGGGGTCATCACCCATTCTTCACCAACTGTTCATATCCTGCCGGTAGACAAAAGGCTTTCTATTTTGTATAATAGGTTCGGAATATTACAAAAAACGCCGAAAAGGAGGGAAGCTCCATGCCAAATGGGAGAAAAGTCGGCCGGGGATTGGCCGTCAGCGCCGCGGTACTAATGCTGGTTGGCTGCGGCAGCACCCCCGCCACAACCACCGATCCGCTGCCCATCTATCCCACAGTGCAAAGCGGACAGGCCCTTTTGCCGGATTGGGATCACATCCCGCAGAATGAGATGCTGCCGGAGGAAGAGGAACCGGAAAATACCGAAAAAGATTCCCAGACCGGGGAGAAAAAGGATACCAAGGAGGAAACTCCCGGAGATAAAACCGGCACCAAGACAGAGGATAAAACCGATACCAAAACCGATGGAAATACGTCCGGTACCGGCAGCAAGGAGAATACCACCGGCAATAATTCGGGCAGTTCCGGCGGCTCCGGGAATAGCAGCAGTTCCGGCAATACCGGGAATTCCGGCAATTCCAGCGGCTCCGGCAGTTCCGGCACCGTAAAGGATCCGGAACCCACCCCGACCCCCGATCCGGAACCAACTCCTGCTCCCACCCCCACCCCGGAACCCGAACCAGAACCGGAGCCGGAGCCGGAACCCGATAACAATAATGGCAATAGCAGCAATGATACGACCGGGTACGGCCAGCTCAGCGTCATCGATGGCAGCACCCCGGTGGTGGGCGATACCTATGAAATTCTGTGCCGCGTGGTGCAGAATGAAGTAGGCAACAGCACCGAGTGGGAATCCACCAAAGCAATGGCGGTGGCTTCTTACAGCTACATCAAGTATTACAATGACTACCTGGGCCGCGCCCCCACCCTGCGTCTCAGCAGCGTGGAACCCGGCGACCGGGTAAAAGCCTGCGTAAAAGAAGTGCTTGGCCAGGCGGTTTACTACAATGGCCAGTATGCCAACTGCACCTACTTTTCCATCAGCTGCGGCGTGACTACCACCGCCCAGAGCGTTTGGGGCACCACTCAGTATCCCTACCTTGTCTCGGTGGATTCCTCCATCGATGTGGGCTATAAGAGCAGCTGGTCCAGCTACCAGCAGACCAAAACATTTACGGCGGAGGATATGGCCAGCCGGATGAATAGTGCGCTGGGCACCAGTCTGGATGCGGCAAACGACGATCCTTCCACCTGGTTGGAAATCCAGAGCCGCACCGATGGCCTGTATGTGGGGACGGTACGGGTTGGCAATACCACAACCACCGGCCGTAAAATCCGGGAAAGCATTCTCGGCCTGCGCAGCCATGCGTTCGATATCAGCTATGATGAAAGCAGCCGCACGTTTACCGTTACCACCTACGGCTACGGCCACGGGGTGGGCATGAGCCAGACCGGCAGCAACCTGTATGCCAAGCAGGGCTGGACTTATGTGCAGATCCTGAACCACTACTACCCGGGCACTACCGTAGCCTGAAGAATGACAAAAAATAACCGGCTTTGAACCTGTAAAAAAGTTCAGAGCCGGCTCTTTTTTATGCAGGTAAAATCCAGCGATTGCCAATTACGTAAATTTTTCATGAAAAATTGTGTAATATGAACCGTTTCCCTGCAAAAAAGGGGCGATTTGCCCGTATTAGTGAAAGGGCTTTTTTGCACCGGCTCCAAAAGCTCCTTCTTTTCGGCATCTCTCACCGATATTCCCGAGAGCCTTTTTGCCCCGCAGGGTCAAACCGGGGCGCCGGTTTATTTTTCAGCCGATCTCATCGGGCCATTGGGGGTCGGCCTTTGCGGGAACCTGCCTCCCACCAACACCTTGAAAACCGAATAAACGCCATAGAAAAACGCCCCCATCCATGGGATGGGAGCGTAGAGGGCTTGGTTATTTTACGCCTTGCCGGAGCAGCCCAGAACATCGTGCATCTTGTGGCGAACCAGTTCGCGGATATGGTCACGAGCCGGGGTAAGATATTGACGGGGATCAAAATGATCGGGATGCTCGAACATATGCTGGCGGATGGCAGCGGTCATGGCCAGGCGCAGGTCGCTGTCAATGTTGATCTTGCAGACAGCCATTTCAGCGGCATGGCGCAGCATTTCTTCGGGAATGCCGATGGCATCGGGCATCTGGCCGCCAAAGCGGTTTACCGTCTCTACATCAGCCTGGATGACAGAAGAAGCGCCGTGCAGAACGATGGGGAAGCCGGGCAGACGGTCGCTGACCTGCTGCAGAATATCAAAGCGCAGCTGGGGCTTCTGGCCGGGTTTAAATTTGTAGGCGCCGTGGCTGGTACCAATGGCAATGGCCAGGGAATCCACTCCGGTGCGGGAAACAAATTCCTCTACTTCGGCCGGGTTGGTAAACTGGGCGTCGGCTTCGCTTACATTGACTGCGTCCTCTATGCCGGCCAGCTTGCCCAGCTCGCCTTCTACCATAACGCCATGGTCGTGGGCATATTCTACTACTTTGCGGGTCACTGCAATATTTTCTTCAAAGCTCAGCTTGGAACCGTCGATCATAACGGAAGTAAAACCGCCGTCGATGCAGTCCTTGCAGATTTCAAAGCCATCGCCGTGGTCCAGGTGCAGGGCAATCGGCACATCGGTATCGGCTACGGCGGCCTCTACCAGTTTGGTCAGATAAATGTGCTTGGCATATTTGCGGGCGCCGGCCGAAACCTGCAGAATAACAGGAGCCTGCTCCAGCTGGGCCGCTTCGGTAATGCCCTGTACGATCTCCATGTTGTTGACATT
>DMMB01000094.1:6689-7379 GCA_003453215.1 Oscillospiraceae bacterium
TGGTAGTAACCAGTGGCATAATATTGATCCTCCTTCAAAAAATAGAAGTGATAAAGGGATGGTGCGTTCAGCCCTATTGTAGCAATATTGCCCGCCAAATGCAATAAGATACCGCCAATTTGCACGAAAAATTGTGAAATAAATAACGAAAATAAAGGGGAGACTTTTTCTTCGGTTTTGTGGAAAAATACAAACCAAACGACAAGGCAGCTAAACTTTTCGTAGTGCCCATTTTCTGTAAAATGCGGATAAAACAGATGTTTCCACCGCCGGTGGAAAGAAAAAAACAGCATAACCGGAATACTTTTGCACATTTTCCACCGGGTTTTCCACATTCGGTGGGGAAAAGAATGTGGAAACAGTGCAAAACAAAATAATACGTCCGGTATATCCTCCGGAAAGCCGACCGGTTCTTTGCTGCATAAAATTCACAGCCGGGCACAGAATAACAAAGAATTGATGCCGGAAAAGGAGGGCAGCACGATGCTGAAGGGAGTCAATAAGCAGGTGGTAGAAGTGGTAGAGGTGGATAATGAATTTTTCGAGCGGGCGATTTTATTTGTAAAGCCGGAAAAGCAGCAGAATGGTGAGGAGGCCCTGCGGGAGAATGCCCGGCGGTATGTAGGCTCGCTGCGGTGGCGGCCCCGGCAGCCCGGCGGCTGGCGGCTGTGGGGCGTCCGGCTGGCCCAG
>DMMB01000083.1:0-12766 GCA_003453215.1 Oscillospiraceae bacterium
AGGCGGCTGGGGCTGCGCCCGCGGCCGGCGGCCAGCTGAACGGAAAGGAGAAGAACGGTTTGCTTTTTTCAGTCACTCCACAAATTTTACTTCGCATTCCAGCGTATAGCCCGTTTTTTCGTGAACAATGCGCTGCACCTCGGCAATCAGCTGCCGGACATCGGCAGCGGTAGCACCGCCGCGGTTGATAATAAACCCGGCGTGTTTTTGGCTTACTTCGGCCCCGCCGATGGAAAGGCCCTTGAGTCCGCACTGATCCACCAGTGCGGAGGCATAGTTCCCTACCGGGCGCTTAAAGGTGGAACCGGCGCTGCCATATTCCAACGGCTGCTTTTCCCGGCGGCGGGCCATGTAGTCCTCCATGGCTGCGCGGATGGCCGCTTCTTCGGCCGGATGGAGCTCCAGCACTGCTTCCACAATGACGCAATCCGGGCGTTCTTCAAAGATGCTGTGGCGATAGCTCAAATCCAGTTCGCCGGCCGGCAAGGTGCGGTACTCGCCCGTTTCATCCAGGAATGTCACCTCGGTGATGACATCGCGAAGTTCCCCGCCGTAGGCACCGGCATTCATATAAACCCCGCCGCCCAGGGAGCCGGGAATTCCAAAGGCCCATTCCAGGCCGGAAAGCCCCTGGGCTGCCGCAGCGGTACAGACGGCGATCAGCGGAGCGCCCGCCCCGCACCGAAGGGAGTTCCCCTCCCGGCTAACCGCAGCAAAGCCTTCCCCCAGCTGGAGAACCGGCCGGCTGATTCCGGCATCGCTGACCAGCAGGTTACTGCCCCGGCCCAGAATAAACGGCGGCTGCCCCGCGGCCCGGCAAAGGGAAACGGCAGTCTGCAGCTCCGCTCGGGTGCGGGGACGCAGCAGCAGAGCCGGCCCGCCGATGCCAAATGTGGTGCGGCGGCTCATCGGTTCCTTTTCCTTTAGGGGGATGGCTGCCTGTTGAAGCTGTTCCAGCAGTTCCATCGGTTTTCTCTCCTTTCGCGGGTCAAATCCATACTCTGATCTGTACTCAATTCTGGTCATCACTGAGTCCCAGCTGCTCCATCAGTTCCCGGGCCGAATTATTGCCCATGGCGCGCTGGCGGTAATTCATGGTGGCTACCTCTACAATCACAGCCAAATTTCGGCCGGTTTGCACCGGGATGGTGGCCGCTGCCACCTTGAGGCCCAGAATGGAGGTTGTTTCCTCCTCCAATCCGATGCGGTCGTACACCTTTTCGGTATCGTAGGGTTCCAGCTGAATGACAAAATTGATATTGGCCGTATTTTTGACCGAGCCGACGCCAAACAGCCGGCTGACATTGATGATGCCGACCCCGCGGAGCTCCATATAGTGGCGGATGTTATCCGGGGCGGAGCCGACCAGGGTGGTATTGGAGACCCGGCGGACCTCCACGGCGTCATCGGCGATGAGGCGGTGGCCGCGCTTGAGGAGCTCCAGGGCGGTCTCACTTTTGCCGACGCCGGAATCCCCGGTAAGCAGCACGCCCTCACCGTAGATCTCCATCAAAACGCCGTGGACGGTGGTACGGGGCGCCAGCTCCAGACTCAGCTTGGCATTGAGCTGGGCGGCCATATGGGTGGTATTTTCCGGAGACTGCATCAGCGGCACGCAGTACTTTTCCGCCAGCTCCAAAAAGAGGGGGCGGAAGGAGAAATCCTGAGTGATGATGACGGCCTTGGGGCTGCGGGAAAGGAAACCCTCCAGGCTCTGCCGCAGCAGGTGGGGCGGCAAGGTTTCCAGATAGGCCAGCTCGGTACGGCCGATCATATTGATGCGGGCCGGGACAAAGCCCTGGAAGAACCCGGTGAAGGCCAAGCCCGGGCGCATCAGTTCGGCATGGCTGACCAGGATTTCCTCTTCGGTTTGCGGATAATAAAGCACCTGCAAATTCAGGTCATTGATGATCTTTTTAAGCGCGACGGTGTACTGGTGCGACATGGGCGGTCCCCTTTCTATGTGATAAAACCAAGATGCGAAAATGGACGATGCGCAGGGCACATCGATACACAGTATATTATAATACATTTCCCAGCGGGATACAAACAATATTCCATTGTTTTAAGGAAAAATTGTTATAAAAATAACAGGTTCCGCATCCCACCGGATACGGAACCCCATCCAAATAATATTTACGCCAAAATATCCTGAATATCCCGCAGGCCATTCAGCGTGGTAATGACAATAGCAGAATCGCCCGGCTGCAGCGAATCATTACCGGAAGGAATGATGACCTCGCCATTGGGGCGGGTGATGCAGCCTACCAGCACATTCGGGCGGGTGGACATTTCCCGGAACGGTACACCCACAAGCGGCGAGCCGGCCGCAATATGGAATTCCAGCGCTTCTACCTGATTTTCTACCATGCGGTGCAGGGCAATGACCCCGCCGCCGGTGCTGTTTTCCATGGCGCGGACATACTGCAGAATGCGGCTGACCGTCACCACGCTGGTGGAAACGGTGCTTTCCACAATGGCTGTTTTATTGATGAGTTCGGTAAAGGAATTGCGGTTGACCTTGGCCACCGAACACTCCACATTGTGGCAGCGGGCATACATAGCCAGCATGATATTCAGTTCATCCAGGCCGGTCAGCGCCACAAAGGCATCGGAATCATCCAGGCCTTCCTCGGCCAGCAGATGCACATCGGTGGCATCGCCATTGATGACCAGTGTAGAGGGAACCGCTTCATTGAGCTCCATACAGCGCTGTTCATCCCGATCCACCACCCGCACCCGCATTTTCATCTGGCTCAGCTGTTCGGCCAGATACCGGGTAATCCGGCCGGCCCCCACAATCATGACATTACGGGCATGATCCCGGAAAACACCCAGAGCGCGGAAGAAATTTTCCAACTCCTGGGGCTTGGCCGTCACGCTGATGCAGTCCCCGGCGCACAGCACATAGTTACCGGTAGGAATAACCACCTCCTGGCCGCGGCGCACCGCGCACACCAGCACCTTTACGTGCAGCGAAGCCGCGATTTCCTTCAGCGGCATACCATCCAGCAGGCTGCCCTGCGGTATATGGTACTCCACCAGCTCCACACGGCCCTTTGCAAAGGTTTCCACCTTGGCAACCGCCGGAAAGCGCAGAATACGGGCAATATCGCGGGCGGTTTCCCGCTCCGGATTGATGGAAAGGGAAAGGCCCATTTCCTGCTGCATAAAGCGGAGCTGGCGCTCGTATTCGGCGCTGCGCACCCGGGCAATGGTATTTTTGGCCCCCAGTTTTTTGGCGGTCATACAGGCAATCATATTGACCTCATCCCCGCTGGTGGCGGCAATGACCAGATCGGCCTGCCCGGCCCGGGCCTGCTGCTGCGCCGTATAGGCCGCGCCGTTGCCCTCAATGCCCAGAACATCCAGTTCCTCCGCCAGACGCTCCGCCATGCCGGGGCGGTTATCAATCACGGCAACATCGTGTCCCTCGCGGGAGAGATGTTCCGCCAGGGCGCGCCCCACCTTTCCAATTCCAACGATTACGATCTTCATAACGCTGCGTTTCTCCCTTAGTTTCATTCCATAAGTGTTATGGGACTATTCTACCGCTTTCGCCGGGGATTTGCAAGGGGCGGCAATGGGCATTCCCGCAGGGCCAAGAGAGCAGAGTTATCTCGACAAGTACCCTCAAGCGTGTTATAATAATAAATTAGATTAAGATAAAGCGAGGCGATACACGGTGCAGTCAAACTTTTACCAGGCAGTCTATGCGGCGGTGCGCCGCATCCCGGCCGGAAAGGTAGCCACCTACGGGCAGATTGCCCTGCTGGCCGGCAGCCCGCGGGCTTCCCGCATTGTGGGCGGGGCTCTGCACCGCAACCCCGATCCCGGCATAACCCCCTGTCACCGGGTTGTCTTCCAGGATGGACACTTGGCACCGGGATTTGCCTTTGGCGGGCCGGGCGCACAGCGGGCCCTGCTGGAGGCGGAAGGGGTTTCTTTCCTGCCGGATGGGCGGGTGGATATGGCCCGACACCAGTGGGAAGCCGACAGCGATGCGAATCAATAAAAAGGAGTCGAAACGCGATGTTATTTGCACTGACCACCACCAATGATTTACCGGAAGTTCCGGACATTCAGGAATCGCTGAGCGCCCTGCAGCAGTTTATCAAAACGGCTTCGCCGGTGGTTCTCTCGGCGCTGTGGCACATTGCGCTGGCACTGGTTATCTTTTTGGCCGGGCGCTGGCTCATCGAAAAATTCCTGAGCCGCGTGGCCCTGCTGGACAATAAGACCAAGATTGACCCCGGCGTGGCCAAATTTGTCCGTTCGCTGGTGCGGGTAGCCCTGTGGGCGCTGCTGATTTATTTTATTGCGGACTTTTTGGGCGTGCCGACGGCAAGCTTTGTCGCCCTGCTGGGTTCTTTGGGCGTTACCGTTGGCTTGGCGCTGCAGGGCAGTCTTTCCAACTTTGCAGGCGGCCTGCTGATTATGTTCCTGCACCCCTTTAAAACCGGCGATTACATCAAGACCGCTTCGGACATTGAGGGCACCGTGGTGGAAATCGGGCTGTTTTTTACCACCCTGCGGATGACCGATAACAAAATTATTACCGTTCCCAACGGCAATCTTTCGGCCGGGAATATTACCAACTACAATGTGCTGCCGGTACGGCGGCTTTCCACCACTGTGGGGATTGCCTACGAAGCGGACACCAAGCAGGCCATCGCGCTGCTGACCCAGCTGCTGCTGAGCCGAAAAGCGCTGGTAAACCCCGAAAAGGCACTGGTATACGTAAAAGAGTTGGGCGACAGCAGCGTGGTGCTGGGTCTGCACTACTGGGTAAAAACCGACGATTACTGGGACGAAGCCTGGAGCATTAATCAGGCAATCAAAGAAACGCTGGATCAAAATAATATCGCCATTCCCTTTAACCAGCTGGATGTCCACGTAATCCAGTAAACTCTCCCCTATTTTTGTAGCAAAGGACGCTTTCCATTTCCATGAAAATTCTCAAGCAATCTGCCATTATTGCTGCGGTATGCGCCGCAGCCGAACTGATAAGATACCTGCTGCCCCTGCCCATTCCGGCCAGTGTGTACGGCCTGATCCTGATGCTGATCGCCCTGCTGACCGGATGGCTGCGCCCGGAGCAGATCGAAACCACCGCCGATTTTCTCATTGCCATTATGCCGGTGCTGTTTGTGGCCCCCACCATGGCGCTGGTGGCCCAGCTGGAGCGCTTTGCCACACTGGGTATTCCCATTTTGCTGGTGGGGATCCTTGGCACCACGCTGGTAATTGGCCTGAGCGGCCGGGCTGCCCAGGAAGTAGGAAAGCGGGAAGCCAAAAAGCGCGGGGAGGGCCAGAAGCATGAATGATTACATTGCCTTTTCGGCCTATTTCGGCGCGGCGCTGACGCTGCTTGTTTACCTGCTGGCACACCGGATTGGCGCAAAGCTCCATCACCCCTTGGCCAATCCCATGCTGATTTGCCTGGTGATTATGCTCATTTTGCTGCTGGTGCTGGATATTGACTATGACGCCTACAACCAAAGCGCCCAATACATCACCTATCTACTGACCCCGGCCACCGCCTGTCTGGCCCTGCCGCTGTACCGGCAGATTCAAAAGCTGCGGGAATATCCTTTGGCGATTGTGGCCGGTATTGTGACCGGGGTAGCGGTAAATGCCCTGTGTGTGCTGGCGGTTGCTCTGATATTCCGGCTTTCCAAGGCCGATTTTGTAACGCTGCTGCCCAAATCCGTAACCGGCGCGGTGGGAATGCCGCTGGCCAATGAGCTGGGCGGTACCGGCGGCATTACCATGGCCGCCATTTCCGTCACCGGGCTGCTGGGCAATATCCTTGGCCCGCAGATTTTGCGGCTGTTCCACGTGACCGACCGGGTGGCGCAGGGCGTGGCGCTGGGCTGCGGCAGCCACGCTTTTGGTACGGTGCGGGCGCTGGAAATGGGCGAAGTGGAAGGCGCTATGGCCAGCCTTTCGCTGGTGATTACCGCGCTGCTTACAGTAGTTGTGGCCCCATTTTTAGGGAATTTGCTTTGATATTCCGGGGCCAAATCCCCCAAATTATCGCTAATGTTTGTGAAAAAGTCACAATCTATCTTTTTCTCCTTCTCTGCGGCGGCCGCGGTTGTTAATCCTTTGACAAAATACAGCCGAAAAAGTATTGTATTTAACGCCATTTTGCCTTGTGCGAGATGGCATTTCTTTTGCGCGAAAATCTCAAAAATTTGGTGAGTTTTTGGGCAATGTGTCGGCTTCAACACCTTGACAACGACCCCATTTTTCGGTATTATTTGATAGACACTTTATTGTGAATTCACAAGGAGGCTAAAAACACATGGAGAAAGTTCTCGTTCTCTTGACTTTCCTCGGCTCCCTCATCGCGCTGCTGTTTGCTTTGTTCACCGCGAAGAAGGTTCTGAAGTTCGAGGAAGGCACCCCTCTGATGCAGAAGATTTCTGCATCCATCCGTGAAGGCGCTAACGCCTATCTGAAGCGCCAGTACACCATTGTCGCCATCTTCTTTGCCTGCATGTTCGTTGTGCTGTGCATCATGGCTGCTACCGGTATGCTGACCTGGTTTGTACCCTTCGCCTTTGTGACCGGCGGTTTCTTCTCCGGTCTGTCCGGCTTCATTGGGATGCGCATTGCCACCAAGGCCAACTGCCGCACCGCCAATGCCTGCCGCACCAGCCTGAACCGCGGTCTGCGCGTTGCATTCTCCGCCGGTTCCGTTATGGGCTTTACCGTAGTTGGTCTGGGCCTTTTGGATATTTCCATCTGGTTTGCCCTGCTGAAATTTGCCTTTAAGCTGGATCCCTCTGCCATCACCAGCGCCATGCTGACCTTTGGTATGGGCGCTTCTTCCATGGCTCTGTTTGCCCGCGTGGGCGGCGGTATCTACACCAAGGCTGCCGATGTAGGCGCTGACCTGGTTGGTAAGGTCGAAGCCGGCATCCCCGAAGATGACCCCCGTAACCCCGCTGTTATTGCCGATAACGTAGGCGATAACGTAGGCGACGTAGCCGGCATGGGCGCCGACCTGTATGAGAGCTATGTTGGCTCCATCATTTCCGCTTCCGCCCTGGGCGTTGCTGCTTTTGGCGGTGAGCTGAAGGCCATGGCTCTGCCCATGATTATGGCTGCTCTGGGCATTGTGGCTTCCATCATTGGTACCTTCTTTGTACGCACCGGTGAATCCACCGATCAGCGTACCCTGCTTTCTGCTCTGCGCCGCGGCACCAACCTGAGCGCTCTGCTGATTGCTGTTGCCGCCTTCTTCCTGGTTCGCGGCGTACTGGGCACCGAATATACCGGTATCTACTTTGCCATTCTGGCCGGTCTGGTTGCCGGTGTTCTCATCGGTGCTTCCACCGAGTACTTCACTTCCGACACCTATAAGCCCACTCAGGGTCTGGCGGATACCGCTCTGACCGGTTCTGCCACCATCATGATCGGCGGTCTGGGTCTGGGTATGCTGTCCACCATCCTGCCCATCATCATCGTCGCCGTCTGCATTCTGGTTGCTTACTATGTTTCCGGCGGCGCTGCCTCCATCTCCATGGGTCTGTACGGCATTGCGCTGGCGGCTGTTGGTATGCTGGCTACCCTGGGTATCACCCTGGCAACCGATGCCTATGGCCCTGTGGCCGATAACGCCGGCGGCATTGCCGAAATGGCCGGCCTGGAGCCCGAAGTTCGTGAGCGTACCGATGCACTGGATTCCCTGGGCAACACCACTGCCGCTACCGGCAAGGGCTTTGCAATCGGCTCCGCTGCTCTGACCGCTCTGGCTCTGGTTGCTTCCTACATCGAGAAAGTTCAGGAAGTTGGTGCTACCACCACTTTCAGCGATTTCTCCATTATGACCCCTGTTGTACTGGTTGGTCTGTTCATTGGTGCCTGCCTGCCTTTCGTATTCGCAGCACTCACCATGCAGTCCGTTGGCCGCGCGGCTCAGTCCGTTGTAGTAGAGGTTCGTCGTCAGTTCAAGGAGATTGTTGGCCTGATGGACGGCAAAGCCGATGCCGACTATGCCCGCTGCGTTGACCTGTGCACCAAGGCTTCTCTGCACGAGATGATCCTGCCCACCGTAGTTGGTATCGTTACCCCCATCGTGGTTGGTATGATCCTGGGCTACAAGGGCGTAGTGGGTATGCTGGCCGGCGCTACCGTTTCCGGCTTCCTGCTCGCTATCTTCATGGCGAACTCCGGCGGTGCCTGGGATAACGCCAAGAAGTACATCGAGAGCGGCGTACACGGCGGCAAGGGCAGCGACGCCCACAAGGCTGCTGTCGTTGGCGATACCGTAGGCGATCCTTTCAAGGATACTTCCGGCCCCGCTATCAACATCCTCATCAAGCTGCTGTCGATGGTTTCCATCGTATTTGCTGCTCTGGTTGTTAACTTCTCTATCATCAAGTAAGAGAACAAAACAAACTGAAAATTTCCCCGCAGGTGAAGATCTGCGGGGATTTTTTGCGGGGCTGCAATAAAGCGCGGGATTTATTACACTTTATTTCTTAGAAGAAGTCAATGCCGTCTTTGATGCCAGTGACTGCGGACTGGAGACCTTGTATACATTCCTTGTCATTGAATAACCTGCACCATACAAAAATGCCCCTATCCGGGAAACGGATGGGGGCACTTTTTATTATTTAGTATTTGCAGCTTCGGCGGCTTTCACCCTTTGGCGGATGTATTCCCGCACTTCCTCCTTGGGGATTTCCAGCGCAACAGAAAGTTCGCCATGCAGCAGCTCCTCCGCCAGCTTCATGTAGCGGTCATCCATCTGGCTGACGCGGCGGCCGGCGGCTTCGGCTTCCCGCTTTTTGCTGTAAACCGATTTGATAATCTCCACCAGATCGGTGGTGCTGTGAGTGCCGATGATGCTGCGGTAATGCTCCGAAAGCTCCTGCAGACGGCCGGTATGGAACGGTTCCACACTGATGGTCGGAATGAGAGCCACCAGCTCTTCGGCCTCCTCCCGGCTCATCACCGGGCGCATAAAGACCTTGGGCTGCTCCACCGGGCAGTAAATGGTGCCGCTTTGGAACAAAGGACGCAGGACATAATATTTTGTCCCGCGCGGCATGCCGGGCAGGTTTGGGGTTGTGTAATCCACCACTTCACAAACGCCGGTATTCCCATACATTATTTTTGTTCCTTTCGCAAACACAACCATAACCCCCTTTTATTCTGGCTTCATTATAGCACATTTTTCGGCAGAATGTAAGGGCGAATTTACACGGGAATTTTTCCACGCAAAAGCCCGCCCCCTGAAAAACAGGAGACGGGCCCAAAAGCCTATGGAAAAATTATTCGGTGGTATAGTTATCAAAATAGCCCTGAATGTAAATGATGGGAGTGCCCTTATCGCCGCTGCCGCTGGTCAGGTCGCACAGGGAGCCGATAAGATCGGTGAGGTTCCGGGGTGTGGTACCCTCGGAAACCATATTGCCCACCAGGCTGGTGGAGTCTTTCTCCTTAATGCGCTGGCTGATGGCCTCCTGCAGAGCGGTACCGGAAAGATCGCCGAAATCGTGGTCCGCCAGATATTTCAGCTTCAGCTCATTGGGGGTGCCGATCAGGCCCTTGGTGTAGCCGGGGGCCACAACCGGATCTGCCAGCTCCCAGATCTTGCCCGCAGGATCTTTGAAAGCGCCATCGCCGTAAACCATCGCTTCAATCTTGCGGCCGGTGGCTTCGCTCATCATCTGGCCAATCTTTTCAGCCACCAGCATAGCATCGCGGGGGAACAGCTTTACACGGGTTTCATCGGCCTTATTGGAACCCAACAGGCCATACTGGGAATTGTAGCCGCTGCCCTGAACCGGAGCGGTCATCAGGTCATCCAGGCCCAGCACCACGCGGGCGCCGGCAGCCTGCAGCAGACGCTTGCTGCGGGCGCGGGTATGAATATCACAGGTAATAACCGTATCGGTGTAATCCAGAATGGTCTGGACGCGGTTGGCAAAGACCACTTCGACCTCCGCACCGGCTTCCCGGATCAGGTCGGAGTAATACTCTACATAATCCACACCGGTAAAGGGGTGAACCACCTTGCCAAACTCGGCGCGGAAGCGTTCCAGAGAGAGCACGTCGGTCCAGGGGTCGATGCCCTTTTCATCCAGACGATCCATGCTGATGAGGTGGTTGCCCACTTCATCGGAAGGATAGCTGAGCATCAGAACCACTTTCTCGCAGCCGGCAGCAATACCGGAAAGCAGAACCGAAAAGCGGTTGCGGCTGAGGATGGGGAAAGTAACGCCAACGGTCTTGCCGCCGGTGCGGGCCTTTACATCGGCCGCAATCTGCTCCACCGTAGCATAGTTGCCCTGGGTACGGGCGACAACCGATTCGGTGATGGCCACAACGTCTTTATCGTGCGGCTCCACGTTATTTTCCTTCAGTGCTTTCAGGACTGTTTCCACTGTCCCCTTTACCACATCGTCGCCCTCCCGGAAGATGGGGGCGCGTACCCCGCGCACAACGGTACCAAACATTCTGCTCATAGCGATTTACTCCTTTACCACCTGTAATGTAGTTTTCACAAATAGGGCTTGCTTTTTGCAGCAGTCCCAGTATAATAGAAACGCATCTATAAGTAAAGTATATATTTCTAATGTGAAGCATAAGTAAAATAGATAAGAAAGGATTTCCCCGCCATGGCCGTTAAATTGGAACTCTATCGCATTTTCCGCACCGTCGCCGAGGAGGAAAGTATCTCCGCCGCCGCCAAAACGCTGTTTATTTCGCAGTCGGCGGTCAGTCAGTCCATCCACCAGCTGGAAGAGCAGCTGCAGGTGCGGCTGTTTTCCCGCCAGCCGCGCGGCGTTACCCTTACCAGTGAAGGCCGGGTACTGTACGATTACGTGCGCAGCGCCATCAGCCTGATTGAAACCGGCGAAGAAAAGCTGCAGCAAACCCGGGAACTGATGATGGGCGAGCTGGTCATTGGTGCCAGCGATACCGTAACGCGCAGTCTGCTGCTGCCCTACCTGCAGCAGTTCCACGAGCGCTACCCGGCCATTCGGCTGAAGGTACTGAACGGCACCAGCTACGAGGCCCTGCAGATGCTGCGGGCCGGGCAGGTGGATCTGGCCTTTGCCAGCACCCCGCAGGAAACCGGCAACCTGCAGATGCGACGCTGCATGGCTCTGCACAATGTTTTTGTAGTGGGGCAGGATTACCCCTGCGAGACCGACCGCGCCTATACCCTGGCGGAACTCTCGCGTTTCCCGTTAATTTTGTTGGAGCGCAAATCCAGCGCAAGGCGGTACCTGGAACGCTTTTTTACCCGCAATGGCATTACACTCAAGCCAGAGATAGAACTGTGCAGCCACGAGCTTCTCGTCGATCTGGCGGCCATCGGGCTGGGGGTGGCGTGCATCACCCGGGAATTTGCCCTGCCCGCCCTGGAGGCCGGTACCATTCGGGAACTGCGCACTATCCCGGAGATTCCGGAACGGAGCCTTTCGGTATGCACCTTGCAGGATGTCGCGCCCAGCCCCGCAGCGGAAGAATTTTTGCGGTTCTGGGCGTAAAGCGAAATGAACGGAGGCAATAGATAGAATGGATATCTCTTTTCTTTGCGGGAGTCAAAAGTTTAACTACCGAGTCTGCGCCATCATGATCTCAGATCATAAAATTCTGGCAATGCGCGATGAGCGTTCCCCCTATTTCTACCTACCCGGCGGACGAGTTGCCATGGGAGAAACAGCGGAACAGGCGGTAGTGCGGGAAGTGGAAGAGGAGCTTAGCATAACGCCAAAGATCATTCGCCCTCTGTGGCTCAGCCAGGCGTTTTTTACGGAAGAAGTAGACAATCTGCGCTACCATGAACTTTGCATTTATTTTTTGATGGATATTTCGGAAACAAACCTGCCGGTGAAAGGAGCTGTATTCACTTTAAGAGAAGGCGCCCACACCCATACATTTGAATGGTTGGATTTTGACCGGCTGAAAGAGGAATACTTTTACCCGATATTTCTGAAAAAAGAGATTTTCAATTTACCAAAAGAGTTTACCATTCGCACCGATGCAGAGGAGTAAACTTTCCTTTAGAAACAAAAAGCGCCCCCACGGGATCTGCCGCGGGGGTTATGTTATCTATTTTTACCGCAGGGAATACAGAATAGCCACAAGGGCGCCCAGCAGGGCTCCCACCGCCACCTGCAGCGGCGTATGGCCCAGCAGCTCCTCCAGCATTTTCTCCGGCGGGGCGCCGTTCAGCTTCAGCAGCAGCTCATTGATGGTGCGGGCGTGCTGCCCGGCCTGCCAGCGCACCCCCATGGCGTCGTGCATCACAATGATGGCCAATACCGCGCTGATGGCAAACGGGAAAGAGGCCGCGCCGTATTGCAGCAGGGCGGCCACGGCCAGCGCCGTTACCGTAGCAGAGTGCCCGCTGGGCATCCCGCCGTCTCCGGTCAACCGTTCCCAATCCAGCCGGTGATGGGCGATCAGTTCAATAAGCAGCTTGCACAGCTGCGCCACCGCCCAGGCCAGTATGGCAGAAATTAAACAGACATTTTGCAAAAGGGCCATAATGGAATCACCTCGGTCATCTCAGATCACAATACCGCCATTGGGGCTGAGAACCTGCCCGGTAAAGTACCGGGCGTCCTCCCCCGCCAAAAAGGCGATGGCCGCCGCTGCTTCTTCTGGTGTCCCCATGCGGCCCAGTGGGATCTCCTCTTCCAGCATCCGGCGTTCCTCGGCGGTGAGGTGGGCATTCATTTCGGTATCGATGGCCCCGGGCGCAACACAGTTGACGGTGATGCCGCTGGGG
>DMMB01000083.1:13004-13499 GCA_003453215.1 Oscillospiraceae bacterium
AGTGCACCTCGCAGGAGGCGCCGCACAACCCCCAGATGGAGGAAACATTGATGATGGTGCCGCTGTGCTGCTGCACCAAATACGGCACCGCCGCGCGGCAGCAGTGGTAGATACCATCCACATTGGCCGCAAACATCTGCCGCCAGTCCTCCGGGGTAATATCGGTAAACAGCTTAATCTGCGAAATGCCGGCGTTGTTCACTAGGATATCCAAATGGCCGTATTGCTCCACGGCAAAATCAATAAGCGCTTTGGCTTCCTCGGCTTTGGTCAAATCCGCCCGGAAGGAAACGCCTTCCCCACCGGCCTCCCGCAGTTCGCGGCAAAGGCTTTCGGCCTTTTCTCTGCTGCGGCAATAACCCAGCACCACATAGCAGCCCTGCGCAGCCAGGCGGCGGGCGGCTGCGGCGCCAATTCCTCCCGAAGCCCCTGTGATGACGGCAACTTTACTCATAATGTTTTCCCTCCGGTGTCAGCTCTGCGGTGGGTGGCGGT
>DMMB01000048.1 GCA_003453215.1 Oscillospiraceae bacterium
CACATCATTGACAAACCTACATGCGCTTGACTTTTGGAGGGTGCTATTGTAAAATGGGAAAGGTTTCATATAAAACCACGCCGCTGTGGCGGAACAGGCAGACGCAAGGGACTTAAAATCCCTCGGTGGAAACACCGTACGGGTTCGATTCCCGTCAGCGGCACCAAATAAAAAAAGAGCCTTTTGGCTCTTTTTTTATTTGGTGCCGGGGAGCACATACCCTGTACACAGGGTAAAGGCATAACTTCTAAAAGCCGGCAGGGTAAACTGTGGAAAGTGCCGCTATCCCCCGCCATGGACATCTGCTATAATGGGTGGGAAAGGAAAAGGCTTTGCGGCAGAAAGCGAGGATAATATGTCTGAGGCAACCAGATACACCATCTTTCTCGCACTGGTTATTGCTACCTTTACTGCATGGGGTATGATCACCCATGATCTTTACGGAACGGTATGGTACTGGGCAGCGGGCGTTCTGCTGGCAGGGCTTTCGGAATTCTGGATACGGCAGATCGAAAAAATATCCAAAGAGAAAGCGCAGCCGTTTGGCTTTTTCCGGTTCGGTCCGATGATGGTCTATCTGATCATTCGCTGGATTTGCAAGGTCTGTTTCCCGACCTGTTTTTAGTAAACGCAAAGGAGAGAAAACAACATGAAAAAATGGCTGCCTGCACTTATCCTTTTGGCCGCGGCGGGGATTTTTTTGACATTCCTGATGCTGCCCCACACCGGGCTGCCGGAAAGCCGCGCACAGTCCATTATGGCAGATGGGCAGGAAAGCCGCCTGCTGGAGACCGCAGAAAGCGATGCCCTTGCCGAGCGATTGGCCGAGGTGAAGTTCCGCACAAGGCTTTCCGGCTCTAACGCTACCCGCGGAGCGCGTGTGACGGTATTCTTTGATGACCGGGAGGCTCAGACCATCCTGTACTGCATGGAGGACGGTACGCTGTGGCTGACGATAGGAAACCGCAAATACTGCGGGAAGGATGCCGCGCTGTATGGCTGGCTGCGTGAGTTGGCGGAAAAAGGAGAATAACAAAAGGAAAAGAGGAGCCGTGGGGTATGGCTCCTCTTCTGCTGGGTCAAGATCTGCTGTTCTGCTCGATGCGCTCCAAAAGTTCGGTCTGGCGCTCCATTTCTCTTTGGATCTCCTGCAAGGTTGTAAGAATATTATTCAGTATGACTTCTTCCATGGTGGTTCCTCCCTTTTTTATTTAAGTATACCATGGTTTTCCACCGGCGGCAAGGCGCCGGGCTTGACAATGTGCGGCCGGTATGGGAAAATAGGTAGGCTAATCGATGGGAATTTATGCTTTTTCTTCATACTATCGTCACATTCCCCAGTTATAATGGGTAGGACAAGCATTCTACCGCAAGGAGGTCACCCTTTGGATATTCTACATTCCTTTTATAATATTATAAGCGGGCTGGGCAGCTTTTTGCTGATCCCCGTATTCTTCTTTTTGCTGGGGATGGCAAGCCATGCCGGGTTCCAGCGCTCCGGCCAATGCGCGCTGGCAGTGCTGGGCAGCACCGTGGCCATTCAACTGCTGATAAGTACCCTGAGCGGCCAGCTGGTGACACTGGTGAACACCATGATTGACACCTATTCCCTTTCCACCGGGGCGGCCAACCTGCACTGGCAGGCCGCGGCTGAGGTAACGACAAACAGCGATATTCTGTACTGGGTGCTGCCGGGAGCCATTCTGCTGAATCTGCTGATGCTGGCTTTCCGCGTGACCCGGGTGCTGAACATGGACCTGTGGAGTCTGTGGCAGGCCGCCTTTGTAGGCGTGCTGGTGCAGCAACTCACCGGAGAAATGTGGTTTGGACTGGCGGCGGCGCTGCTGATGATCGTTCTGCAGATCATTCTGGCGGACGTGCTGGCCGCACCGGTGGCCCGGCTGATGGGCACGCCCCATATCACCTTTACCCAAAGCTTTGCCGTAGGGGCTGCCCCGCTGGCCTGGCTTTGCAATTTCCTCATCAACAAAATTCCCGGACTGCGGGATCGCCGCGTTTCGCTGGAACAATCCCGCCGGGGGAACTTCCTGCTGGAACCGAGCCTGTGGGGACTGCTGCTGGGCTTTATTATGGGCATGGCGGCCGGACTGCCGCTGTATGATGCGGTTTCCTTTGCCCTGGTGGCAGCCGGATGCCTCTTTGCGCTGCCCCGCCTGCTGCGGGTATTTGGACGCGCAGCGGCTTCGGTACTGGAACCGCTGGCTGCCCGAAAGGCGCACCGCGGCCGGCTGCCACTGAATGTCGCGGTGAATGCCGTAGTGGGCACCGCCAATGCCACCACCCTACTTTCGGCCATTCTCTTAGTGCCGATTACCGTAGCGCTGGCAGCGGTGCTGGCGGGCAACCTGGTGCTGCCGCAAGCGGATGTTGCCATGCTGCTGTATTTGATGATTTTTGTCACAGCGATGAGCGGCGGCTGCCTGCTGCGCAGCCTGGTAACCGGGCTCATCAGCGCCATTGCCATGCTGTATAGCGGCACGCTGCTGACCTACCTGTTTACCGGCGCTGCCAAAGCGATGGACGCTGCGACCTACGGCGCCGGGCAATACAACACCCTGTGCAACAGTGCCAATCCCCTGAGCCTGCTCTTTGTAGAGGGCGCAAGCTTTGGCATTGCAGGCATTGCCGCGCTGGCGGTGCTGGTATTGGGCATCTGCTTCCTGGCGGGACGGCGGCTGCGCCACATGACCCAGCGGCTGATGAACCCGACCGCGGACAGTGAGCAGGAAAGCCCGGCAGAAAACTGAATGAAGATAAAAGCACTCCCCGACAGATGGCTGCCGGGGAGTATTTTTTATGCTGGCTTATTTTATTACAAAAAAGGGGGGGAGTGGAGCGGGAGGGCCCGCAGGGCCGGCCGTCCTCATGGGGACGGCCGTA
>DMMB01000082.1:0-145 GCA_003453215.1 Oscillospiraceae bacterium
GCGGCTGCCCCGGCCCGGAACGAAGCCCCGCAAAAAGGCGGCCGGCTGCTCATTCGGGTGCCAGCAATCCAGGGCGAACAGTGGGAAAAACTAAAACTGCTGTTCACCATCTTTGAAGGAGAAATCCCCCTGCTGGTGCGGGCGG
>DMMB01000082.1:375-624 GCA_003453215.1 Oscillospiraceae bacterium
GGCGGCCGATACCGGCCGGCTGCTGAAAGCGGGAAAGGAATATAATACCGATGCAAACCCGGTGCTGTTGGGAGAACTGCGGCGGGTACTGGGCGAAGAAAATGTAGCCCTGCTGCCCCCGGAGCCCCCAAAAACCCCATCCAACACAACTCTGCAATAAGTTCGGTCGATCAAGGAGGAGAAAAAACATGAGTGAAACCAAAAAAACTTTTGCCGTTTTAACCAGCGGCGGCGATGCCCCCGGCATGA
>DMMB01000082.1:837-3402 GCA_003453215.1 Oscillospiraceae bacterium
GGCGATGCCCCCGGCATGAATGCCGCAGTCCGCAGCGTGGTGCGGACCGCCCTGCACAAGGGACACAGCGTTTATGGAATTTTCCATGGCTACGAGGGCCTGATGGAGGACCGCATGGATGAGATGCAGGAGCGTTCCGTCAGCAATATCATCAGCCGCGGCGGTACGGTGCTGTATACCGCCCGCAGCAAGGAATTTATGACCGAAGAAGGCCAGAAAAAAGCGGCGGAAATCCTGCGTTCCCGCGGCATTGATGGCTTGGTCGTCATCGGCGGCGATGGCTCATTCCGCGGCGCCCAGAAGCTTTCGGCCCTGGGCATTCCCACCATCGGCATTCCCGGCACCATCGATAACGACATCGCCTCGACCGAATACACCATCGGCTTTGATACCGCCCTGAATACCGCCGTGGAAAGCATCGATAAACTGCGCGATACTTCTCAATCGCACGATCGCTGCTCGGTGGTGGAGGTTATGGGCCGCAATGCCGGTCATCTGGCGCTGTATGCAGGTCTGGCTACCGGCGCCATTGCCACTCTCATCCCGGAACGCCCCTTTAACCTGGATCACGATGTGGTAGACCGCATGAAAGCCACCATGACCACCGGCAAGCATCACTTTATTGTGGTGGTGGCCGAGGGCGTGGGCAACAGCAAGGATATGTGCTATTACATCGAGCAGCGCACCGGGGTAGAAACCCGTCTGACGGTACTGGGTCACGTGCAGCGCGGCGGCAATGCCACAGCGATGGAGCGCGTTTATGCCAGCGCTATGGGTTACCGCGCCATCGAGCTGCTGGAGCAGGGGGTCGGCAGCCGGATTGTTGGCGTTAAGGCCAACCGCATTTACGATATTGATATTGATGAGGCACTGGCCATGAAGAAGGACATCAACGAACTGTACTACAAGGTCGCCCGGGAGATTAGCATCTAATGGAAATACAGGAAAAACAAATGGCTTCGATCGAAGATTTTTCCCGGCTGGATATTCGGGTCGGGACGATACTTTCCGCGCAGCCTTTCCCCAAGGCCCGCCGCCCGGCATATCAGCTGATGGTGGATTTTGGCCCGGAAATCGGCGTGAAAAAATCTTCGGCGCAAATTACCGAACACTATCGCCCGGAGGATCTGCCGGGGCAGCAGGTGTTGGCGGTGGTTAATTTTCCGCCCCGGCAAATTGCCGATTTTATGAGTGAAGTGCTGGTGCTGGGCACCTATTCACAGGGCGGCGTCATACTCATTACGCCGCAGCAGCCCGCCGCCAATGGCGATAAATTGGGCTAAGGCAGCACAAAGCAAGGCTCCGTCTTTTGGCGGGGCCTTTTCCTTTGCCGCTTTTGCCGCATTAGGCTGTATTGAACCACTGCAGGTTCAGCGCCGCAGCAGGGTCAGCAGCTCCACTGTGGGGATGGGGTGCGGGGGCCGGGCAGGCAGCGTCCCCAGCACAAGCCGCAGCTTTTGCTCACTTTTTCGTCCCGGCAGGCGCTCCCCTCGTTCCATCATGCTGATGCTGGTGGCCGAAAGACCGCACAGAGCCCCCAACTCCCGTTGGGTTAGACCACGCTGCAGCCGCAGCCGCCGCAGTTGAATGCCATACATTTTGGTCCCTCCTTCTTTTCTGTTTGGGATCCGTGGTACCTTGCGAACCCCGGGGATTGTTTATCGTAGTGATTTTTGAAGCAATGTCAAGCCTTTCGACAAAAATTGCCCTGCCAAAATAAGTGCCAATTTTTTGGTGACCTGTTTATGGGACTTTTTGCGCCGCACCGGTTGACAGAAGTCCCAAAACAGAGTACGCTAAAAAACAAGAGAACAAATGTTCTTTTGCGGAACCCTTCACCGCCGTAGCTACCAAGCCATTTGTGAAAAGGAGAGGAAACGAGGAAATATGATGGGAATGACCGAATTGGCCGGGGAGTACCGCCGCAGTGTAGAGCTGCTGGAAAACCGGTTGACCGAACTGAAAGAAGAGATAAAAACGGCCCGCGGATCACATTATTTCGATTTGAAAAAACGCATCGAACTGCTGCGGTTCGAAATAGTGGATACCAGAGAAACGGAGAGAATTCTGCATGATTATTACAACTAAACGCACCAACCGCTGCTTTTCCGCCCCCAGCCTGGATTTCTACATCCCTCGGCAGGAGGAAACCACCGGGGAACGGCAGGTGCTGCGCCATCTGCTGCAGTATGGCTGCCGCCGTTGTCTCAGCCCGGCGGAACAGGAATTGATCCGGCTGCGCTATGAACAGGGAAAAACCGTAGCGGCCATTGCGGCGGAAAAGGGTCGGGCGCCCTCCTCCATCAGCCGCAGCTTGCGCACCGCCCGGGAAAAATTATACCGCTTTACCGAAGAAGCCAGGGAGATCGGCCAGCTGTGCGGGATGCTTCGCCGCCAGCTCCAATAAAGTGAAAACAGGTTTTGTGTTACAAATCGTCGGATTCTGCGTTTAAGGCAGTGAGGGCAGTTTCCTATGGGGAAAGCCTCTGCAGAGGGCTGGTTCGGCCCCGCAGGGGCCGCGGCGCAGCCGCGGCTGGGCGGGCGGAGCCCGCCTACCGGCCTTTG
>DMMB01000040.1:0-11302 GCA_003453215.1 Oscillospiraceae bacterium
GTGGGGCGGCTTGGCCTGCGGCCCGTTTCCCGGCACCCCGGCTTATGCCATCTGGGCTTCCAGCTTTTCCAGCAGCTTTGCCGTCCGTTGATCCACCGCGGCAAAATCGGTTGCTTTGATGTAGTACCGTTCCAGTTGATTGTGCCGCCGGTGGGCTTCGGTAATGGCGCCTTCCGCCTGCTGCTGCAGCGTGGCGGCCGTTTTTTGCAAAAAGCGGAGCCGTACCCGGCGCTCTTTGGTCAGGGTGCGGTTGGTAAAGCGGCTAGCATGGATGGCCTGCCCGGCCAGCGGTGCCGGGTGCAGGGCATTGCTGGTGATAAAGCCCAGCCCCCGTTCCGGGATCAGCAGATGATCCAGTTTTTCGGGGGAAAGGGGGCAGGGGCAGCTGATAACGTGATAGCCCCGTTCCATCGCTTCGTCCCGCAGCTGGCGCAGCAGCTCGGCGGCGACGGCTCCATAGGGGTCTTCCAGGCAAAATACCCGGCTGCACAGCGTCGAAATTGTTTCATGAAACAAAATAGTGCCCCGATCGGTCACTGCAGAGAGCAGACGCAGCGTTTCGTGACCGCCTTTTTCTTGCGGCGGCAGCTCCCGCGCCGCCAGACGCCGGACGTATTGCTTCAGCTTTTCGGTATCGATGGTTTCAGCCTCCAGCTGGCGCGCTTCCCCCAGCAGGGCACCGGCCCCGGTCAGGTACCGTACCGTCTGCCGATGCAGTCCGCCAATTTCCTCCCCCAGCCGAACAATTTCTTCCCGCTGGGCGGAGAGCATCTCCTCGTTCCAGCATTCGCACAGAGAAAAGGGCTGTTCCACCGCCCCCGGATACTGCGGTTCCAGCGCATGGGGCGGGGTTGCATCCAGCAGAACGGTTTTCATCCGGGGCAGGATAACCCCATCCAGACTGGCCGCATCCGAGGAACAGTGGATGGCCTCCACCGGCTGCCCGCGCCGCTGCGCCAGCCGCACCACCCGTTTCATCAGGGTGGATTTTCCGGTACCCGGCCCGCCTTTGATGAGAATGCAGTGCCAGCCCTCCTCCGGCCGGGCAAACTGCCCGAATAAAGAATAAAATCCATTTTGGGAATTGCAGCCCATAAACCAGCGGCAAAGGTTTGTCTTTTCCATCAAAATAGCTCCTTTCGGCGGGCCGATGCCAAAGCTCCCGCTGCAGCCATTCTATGCCGCCGGGCCCAAAGCGTGCCGCGGGCTCCCCAAGGAAAAAGGCCCGGGGACCGATGTTTCACAGCCTCCGGGCGCAATAATCTCTGCTTTATATTTGAATTCCCAATTCCGCGATCTTGTCCCGCAGGGAAAGAAAATCGGCAAATCCATTGCGGGTATTATAGGGGTTGCGCAGCAGCGCCGCCGGGTGAAAAGTTCCCATCATCCACACGCCGTTTTTCTGCACCCATTCGCCATGCTGGCGGGTGACCCGATAATCCGGCTGGATAAGCGTCATGGCGGCAATGCGTCCGACGCACACAATAATCTTTGGCCGTATCAGAGCCACCTGGTTGCGCAGATACCCCATGCAGGCGGCAATTTCCTCCTGCTCCGGGTCGCGGTTCTGCGGCGGCCGGCACTTTACTATATTGGCAATGTAAATATTGCGGCTGCGGTCCAAATCGATGTAATTCAGCATCTTATCCATCAGTTGGCCGCTGCGCCCTACAAAGGGCTCGCCCTGCTCATCCTCGTGCTGGCCCGGGCCTTCCCCAATGAACAGGATCTCCGCCTGCGGATTTCCTACCCCAAATACCACGTGCTGCCTTCCGCTGCACAGTTTGCAGGCGGTGCAGTGCAGTGCTGTTTCTTTCAGCGCCTCCCAGTCCATCATGGGCCGTTCCCCCTTTTGTAAATTTTTTATCAAATCCTATTATATCAGAGAATTAGACTCTTTGCAAAACAGAACATCGGTGCTATAATAATATAGTCAAAATGTATGCTACAACAAGGAGGCATTTCTACCATGGCAAAAGTATTAGTCGAAACTTCCGCTCGTCATGTGCACCTCTCTCAGGAGCATTTGGATACCCTGTTTGGCAAGGGCTTTGAACTCAGCTTTAAGAAAGCACTTTCCCAGCCCGGCCAGTTTGCTACCAATGAAAAGGTCGAAGTCATCGGCCCAAAAAAATCCATGGGCATGATGTCCATTCTCGGCCCGGTTCGGGAGCAGACCCAGGTGGAACTTTCCATGACCGATGCCCGTTCCATTGGAATTCCGATCGTTCTGCGGGAATCCGGCGATCTGGCGGGAACCCCCGGCTGCCGTATTGTGGGGCCCAAGGGAGAGATTGAACTGCAGGAGGGCGTTATTGTAACCAAGCGCCACATTCACTTCACCCCCGAAGATGCCGAAAAGTTCGGCGTAAAGAATAAGCAGATTGTCAAGCTTGCCATTGAAAGCGACGGCCGCAGCCTCGTATTCGATGACGTCATCTGCCGCGTTTCTCCTACGGCCGGCACCGCCTGCCACCTGGATACCGATGAAGCCAATGCTGCCGGCTGCTCCGGCGAAGTTTACGGCGAGGTTATCCTGTAAATTACAGTCCCCACCGGGCGGCAGGCTTGTGCAGTCTGCCGTCCTTTGCAAAAATAATAGGCTACCGAAAGGAGTTTCCCTATGGCCACCCTTCTGCAGCTTTGCCAGCCCTTCGATCATGCCGTAATGGCAGCGATCCAGCAGCTTAGCAGCACCGTAATGGATAAAATCATGTTGGCGTTCACCTTCTTTGGGGAAGAAACCTTCGCCATTCTGCTGCTGATTGCGGTGTACTGGTGCTGGGATAAGCGGATAGGCGAATACCTGCTGT
This sequence comes from Oscillospiraceae bacterium, assembly GCA_003453215.1. Classification (GTDB taxonomy): domain Bacteria; phylum Bacillota; class Clostridia; order Oscillospirales; family Ruminococcaceae; genus Angelakisella. Next base: position 2,814 of record DMMB01000040.1, read on the forward strand.
TTTCCCTTTATGTCGCCATGAGCTTTAATGGCCTGCTGAAAGATGTGATCTGCCGCCCCCGTCCGTTTTTGAATGACCAGTACAGCGATCTGCGCTACGTAAGCGTCAAGGGCCTGCTGGTGGATACCGAGCATCTTTCCTCTTCCTGGTCGTTCCCCAGCGGCCACAGCCAAACGGCGGGCAGCATCTACGGCAGCCTTATCAATGGCCGCAAGCCGTGGATAAAGGTCTGCGGCATTGTTCTGATCCTGCTGGTCATGGTCTCCCGGGTTTACCTTGGTGTGCACTATCCCACCGATACCATCGTGGGGGCAGTGCTGGGCCTGCTGTGCGCCTGGATCTGCGGCCTTTTGTACCGTCGGTTTTATCAGCACCGTTTGCTGCTGCTGGGCATTGCAGTGCTGCTTTCCGGCGTCATGCTGCTGGTCAATCCCTCCGGCGATAGCGTAAAGACGCTGGCCATGGGGGTGGGCGCGGTACTGGGAATGTGGCTGGAGGATGGCCTGGTGGAGTTCCGCTCCGCCAATGGCGTTCTGGGCTGCATCCTGCGGCTTGTGGTGGGCTTTGCTCTCCTTATGGCCATTCGCATCGGCCTTAAGGCCCTGCTGCCCGATTGGACATGGTGCCATGCCCTGCGCTATGCGCTGATGGGCTTTTTCGGCACTTTCCTGTGGCCGTGGATCTTTACCAAACTGGGCTTTTAATCATCGCCTGTTGCTTTATTATTACAAATCATATTTTAGGAGGTCGTATTATGGGGTTTCTGAAAAATTTGCTGGGTCTGGGCGTCGCCGCCGGCACTGCTTACGCTGCGGTTAAGGTAGCGCAGAAAGTCAATGAAAAAAAGAAAGCCGTAGGGGAGGACCTGAACGGCGATGGCACCGTGGATGCCAATGATACCGCCTATGGCGTAAAGGAAGCCGCCCGCGAAGTGTACGAGGAAACGGCCGCTAAGGTACGGGAAAAGGCTCCCGAGTTCATCGAAAAAGTGAAGGGTGCAGCCGGGGAAGCCTGGAGCAGCCTGCATGGGGAAAACTTCCCGGCGGCAGAAGTGGAGTTGGAAGAAGAGCCCACCGCTGCCGAAGAGGAAGGCACCGATGCCCCGACGGAAGAGGAAACCCCCGCAGCGGAACCGGAAGCCCCGACCGAAGAACCCACTGCTCCGCAGGAATAAGCAAAAACCGCAATAAAAAGACCGCCTTTCGGCGGCCTTTTTTCTGCTCTTTGGGACTTTAAATAAAATGCGTCCAGAGATGTTCTTCCCGCGGGGGCAGGCCATATTTCTCCTTGCCCAGCGCGATGCTACGCATCAGGAAGACCATATTGCGCGCCAGCACCCGCATAGTCTGCCGGCCTTCTTCGTCGCTCTGGGCCTGGCCGGGTTCCCGCCCATGGATGCTGTTCCAGTACTGGCTGGAGGCAATGGGCATATTCGCTATGGTAAAGAACTTGTTCAGCTCATCAAAGGTCGCACTGCAGCCGCCGCGGCGGGCACACACCACACTGGCCCCCACCTTCATGGTGGTATCGCAATGGCTGCTGTAAAAAAGCCGCTGCAGGCAGGCCACCAGCGTGGCATTGGCACTGGCGTAGTATACGGGGCTGGCGACCACCAGGCCATCCGCTTCGGCAAATTTGGGTGCCAGCTCATTGACAATGTCATCAAAGACGCATCTGCCCAGTTGGGCGCACCGGCCGCAGGCGATGCATCCGCGAATGTCTTTGGTGCCCACCTGCACCGTTTCCACTTCAATGCCCTCCGCCAGGAAGATCTTTTCCATTTCCTCCACCGCAATGGAGGTGTTGCCGCCAATTCGCGGGCTGCCGTTCAGGATTAAAACTTTCATTGCTGCTCCTTTCATTCGCACAGGATTTACGCTTTTATTATATCGGCGCGGCCGGCCATTTACAACTGCTGAGTGGGCTTATTATGCCATAAAAGAAAGGGACAGCCTATGGCCATCCCTCTCGGTCGGAATTGGAAAAACTTAGCCCCTTAGCTCCTGTGCGGCCACCAGTGCGGCATAGGCACCGCCTTTTTGCAGCAGTTCTTCGTGGCTGCCCAGTTCAATAATCCGCCCGTTATCAATCACGGCAATGCGGTCGGCCCCCCGCACAGTGGAAAGCCGGTGGGCAATCACCAGGGTGGTACGCCCCTCACTCAGCTTATCAAAGGCTTTTTGGATATGCGCTTCGGTGACGCTGTCCAGGGCGCTTGTTGCTTCATCCAGGATAAGCACCGGCGGATTTTTGAGGAAGATCCGCGCGATGGAAACCCGCTGCTTCTGCCCGCCGGAAAGCAGCACGCCGCGTTCGCCTACATTGGTGGCAAAGCCCTCCGGCATGGCCATGATGTCCTCGTAAATTTCCGCCTGCCGGGCGGCGGCAATGACTTCCTCATCGGTGGCCTCCGGCCGCCCGTAGCGGATATTTTCCGCAATGCTGTCGGCAAAGAGAAAAACCTCCTGCTGCACCACGCCGATACTGCGCCGCAGCGATTGCTGCGTGACCGTCCGTACATCGTGGCCATCCACATAGATGGCTCCGCCGGTCACATCGTAAAAGCGGGGAATCAGCTGGCTCAGGGTGGTTTTTCCACCGCCGGAAGAACCCACCAGCGCCACCGTTTCTCCCGGCCGTATGTGCAGCGTGACATCGTGCAGTACGGCCCGGTCCTGCCGGTATTCAAAACTCACGTGGTCAATATCGATAGCGCCCTTGACTGCCTGCAGCTCCTCGGCGTCGGGGGCGTCCACCAGTGTCGGCTCGGTGCGCATCAGCTCCACAAAGCGGTGCAGGCCCGCCGTTCCGCTGGCCAGTGTTTCGCTGGTGGCGGCCAGCCGCCGAATGGGATTGATGAAGGAGGCGACATACAGGTTAAAGGCCACCAGGTCTATGACGGTCAGTTCGCCTTTCATAATCAGCGCCCCACCCACCGCAATGACGGCGGCGGAAAGAATACATAGGAAAAATTCCAGTACGGCATTAAAGCTGCCTATGGCGCTGTGGAACTGGTACTTGGAATCCCGGAAGCTGCCGTTGGCCCGGTCAAATTTGGCCAGCTCCATCTCCTCATTGGCAAAGGCTTTGGCAGTGCGGATTCCGCTCAGCCCCGATTCAAAATCGGCATTGATGGAAGCAACGGTGCGTTTGACCCGGCGGGAGGCATCCCGCATGGCGCGGCGGCGGCTCCATACAATTAGCAGAAAGATGGGGATCATAATGGTGAGCACCAGCGCCAGCCGCCACTGGATGGAGTACATAATGGCCAATGCGCCGAAAATGGTAAGCGTGGAAATGAAAATATCTTCCGGGCCATGGTGCGCCAGTTCGGTGATATCAAACAGGTCGCTGGTCAGCCGGCTCATCAGCTGGCCGGTGCGGTTCTGGTCAAAGTAATCATACCCCAGTTCCTGTATGTGCCCGAACAGGTCCCGCCGAATATCGGTTTCCACCCGGATGCCAAACCCATGCCCCCAGTAGGCGATGATGTAGGTAAATACGGAGCGGAATACATAGGCCACCACCATCAGCGCCATCACCGTCCAGAAGGTTTTCCAGTTGTTATCCGGAATAAGGGTGTACAGGCACCACCGCGTCACAAAGGGAAAAGCCAGATCGATAACCGCAATCATCATAGCGGAGGACATATCCAGCAAAAAGTATTTCATGTGCGGCTTAAAGTAAGAAAAAAAGATTGTCAGTTCCGATTTCTTTTGAAAATCCTTGGTGGTCATGGTCCCCTCCTTTTATTCATTCAAAAAAGCATTCAAAGCTGCATTAAAAATAAAAGACGCCTATTGGCGTCTTTTATTTTTGGTGAACCATCGGGGATTCGAACCCCGGGCCCTTTGATTAAAAGTCAAATGCTCTGCCGGCTGAGCTAATGGTTCATACTGCCGCATGGCAACAGATATATTATATCGGTGTCATGGGGGCTTGTCAAGAGTTTTATTGCCGCATCCTCCCGCCAAAGAGCAAAAAATCCAAATACGGCAGCGCAATGCGCAGTAACATTTGCCGCGCCGTCATTGCATTTTGCCCATTCTGCCGCTATAATAAATCCAGTTTATGATTTTCGGGAGGGTAAATTCTATGCTTTTTTGGATCGGACTTGGTATTCTGCTCATCGGCGGTATTGTGGCTCGCGTGGCCTCCAAGCGCGGCGAAGAGGGCGAAAGCCTGAAAAAGGTGGGGGTGGCGGTCATCTTCATCGGCACAGCCATTCTGCTTTTTGTGCTCACCATCAATATTCTGGTCTGGACCGGCCGCTTTGGCGTGGCCTCCTGACCAGCCATTATAGCCGCCATTGTGCAAAGGGAAGCGACACTGCGAAATCATGAAGGAGAAATTGACAGCAGAGACTGTATCGAGTTTTTCCTTTCGCCTGCTGGCGGCGCAAGTCTTTGGCATAATTTAGTTTGTACACCTATCCGGCAGAACGGCACTTTTGTCCTGCCAAAAGTGCCCAAAAGCAGCTTGGGGCAAGCCCCAAGACCCCGACGCACCGGAACGCCCGCCCGGAACGGGCTGCGCCGTCCCGGAGCGTGGGCTAAACGGTGCTTATAGGGTGTCTGCGACGCATTTTTATCGCCGCCGCGCTGGAGCGCGGGAGGGCGAACCACCACCCCTATCCCCTCCTCAAAGGAGGGGGACTATGTTACAGGTCGGCAAATACTTTTTAATTCCCTTCTCCCGCCCTCGGTGAATCCATCTCCTGCCTTGCCCCTTCGGGGGCTTTCTTTTTTTTCGGCCAGCCGTTATAATAGGGCTATCATCTTCTTCGCAGAAGGGAGGCCGCAGCCATGCCGTTGGAACTGCAAAGTGATATCCGCTACCTCAAAGGGGTAGGGGAAAGCCGCGCCCAGCTTTACCATAAACTTGGCGTGGATACGGTGGAAGACCTCCTTTATCATATCCCCCGCCGCTATATCGATCTGACCCACCCGGTCCCCCTGGCAGAGGCAGTGCCGGGCCAGAAGTGCGCCGTCCGGGCCCTGCTGGCTACAAAGGGCCGGGAACAGCGCATTCGCCGGGGGCTGTCCCTCTTTAAGCTTACGGCGGTGGATGGCCCCATTACCCTTCACATTACCTTCTTTAATGCCAAATATACGGTGGATGCCCTGCGGGAGGGGGAAGAGTATCTCTTTTATGGTACGCTTTCCGGCGGCTTTTATACACGCCAGATGGATTCCCCGCAGGTATTCCGCCCGGAGGAAGCCGGCGCATTGCTGCCGGTTTATCCGCTCACCCAGGGGCTCAGCAATAAAATGGTCAGCCGCCAGGTCACCGAAGCGCTCCACCGGGTGGAGCAGCTTCCCGATCCTCTGGAAAACAGCGGTCTGCTGCAGCAGTATGGCCTGATGAATTATGCCGAGGCACTCCATGCGGTTCACTTCCCGCGCGATTGGGCGGAGATTGAAACCGGCCGCAACCGTATGGTCTTTGATGAGCTGCTTTGCCTGACGCTTTGCTTTGCCCGGCTGCGGCAGGGCCGGGTGCGGCAGCAGGGCACCCCCATGCAGATGCACCCCCTGACCGCCTACTATCATGCCCTGCCTTATGAGCTGACCGGTGCCCAGCAGCGCGCTATTGCGGAAGCGCTGAGCGATATGTGCAGCGGCATCCCCATGAACCGCCTGGTGCAGGGGGATGTGGGCAGCGGTAAAACGGCGGTGGCGGCGGCCTGCTGTTATTTTGCCTTCCTGAATGGCGCCCAAAGCGCCCTGATGGCCCCCACCGAAATATTGGCCCAGCAGCACTACCATAATTTAGCGCCCCTGTTGGAGCGCCTTGGCATGAAAGTGGCGCTGCTCACCGGTTCCGTTCCGGCCAAAAAGAAAGAGGCCCTGAAAGCCGCGCTGGCCGCTGGCACCATCGATCTCTGCATCGGCACCCACGCCATTCTTACCGCCGATACCGCATTTTCGCGGCTGGGGCTGGTGGTTACCGATGAACAGCACCGGTTTGGGGTGCAGCAGCGCGCCGCCCTGCGGCAGAAAGGGCAGGAACCCCATGTGCTGGTTATGTCAGCTACCCCCATTCCCCGCACGCTGGCCATGATTGTCTATGGCGATTTGGAACTTTCGGTGATTGATGAACTGCCCGCCGGCCGCCAACCGGTGCGCACCTACCTCATCAATAGCGAAATCCGGGAACGGGCCTTTGGCTATATCCGCAAACACCTGGATGCCGGGTACCAGGCGTATCTCATCTGCCCCGCGGTGCAAAGCGAGGAAGAGGAAGTTGCCGCCGCCAACCTGAAATCTGCGGTGGAATACGCCGAAGAGCTGGCTCATGGCGCCTTTGGCCGGTATAAAGTGGGGCTGCTGCATGGCAAAATGCGCCCCGCCCAGAAGGAAAGCGTTATGGCGCAGTTTGCCGCCGGGGAAATCCAACTGCTGGTGGCCACCACCGTGGTGGAAGTCGGCGTGGATGTCCCCAATGCCGTGATTATGATGATCGAAAATGCGGAGCGTTTTGGCCTTTCCCAGCTGCATCAGCTGCGCGGCCGGGTAGGGCGGGGGCAGGTGCAGTCCCACTGCATTCTCCTTTCCGATACCGATAACCCCGAAACCAAGGAACGCCTGCGGGTGCTGTGCAGCACCAATGATGGCTTTCGAATTGCCGAAGAGGATCTTAAACAGCGCGGCCCCGGCGATTTCTTTGGGGAGCGGCAGCATGGCCTACCGGAACTCAAGGTGGCCGATTTTGCCGCCGATACCCGCCTGCTGCAAAAGACCCAGCAGGCCGCCGAAGAACTTCTTGCCCGCGATCCCCGCCTGGAGGCCCTCCCCGTCCTGGCCCGCCGGGTGGAAAAGATGATGGAAAAGATGAGCCTGTAAATACGAAAAAAGTTTTCGGCGGGGCTTTTTCAAAAGGCTTGCAGTTTCTAAAGACCACGTCTTTGGTCGCCCGTCGCAACGGGCGAAGCACCTTTTCTATTGAACATCAAAAACATTAATAGATGGTTTGGAGGAAAGGAATTTGCAGGGAATCCCTCCTTAATTGCCGGAGGACGCTCCGAAAGGGGCTGAATTTGCAAAATGATCCGGTGGATCGTTTGGCAAAGAGGGGAAACCCTGCAAGAAAGGGTTCCCCCTTGGCTCCAACTTTTTACCGTCTATCCTTTCGCCGAGCAGGGGAAAATAGCTTGCTGGCGGCTCGGGTACTCGTTGCCTGCTGCGCTGGAGCGCGGAAAGGCGAACCGCCACTCCTCTTTTGCCCTTGTCGCTCCAAAGTCGCACTGCTTCACTGGTTCGCTCACATTGCTCCTGTCGCTCCCCAAGGAATTATCGCTGCTTCCGCCACCGGCGGCGTTCCCATTCCTTGCCCATCAAAGGAGGGGAACCATGGTGCGGGTGGGCAAATATCTTTTAGTCTGCCGCTTCTTTCCTTGGCAAATCGATCGCCCACTTCGCCCGCCTTGCGGTGCCCGAAAAAATCATCGCACTGCTCGCTTGCTCGATTTTTTCGACCACTGCGGATGCTCCGCCTCGCTGCATCTGCCACAGGCAGCGCTCGGCTCCGCATCCCACTCACTGCGACCGGGAAATAACCAAGATCGATATTTTCTTCCGCTCGCCATCCCGCCATATAATGAAGCTGACCGGTTGGGTTCCGCCTGGGCGGTTGGAGCCTATCTTGATGAAGCAGCTGGGCGGCTTTTTTATTTTTCCTCGCGTGCGCGTGCGTATGGTATATGGGCACGCGCGGGTCGGCGCAGGAGAAAAATTCCTACCGGGCCGCCCCTCAATTTGCCGCCCGAAAATTTTTGCTCCATCCGCGAACAAATTTTCGTTTTGGACTTGCATTCCCGGCAAAAATCGTGTACAATGAAAAGCAGATTAAGATGAATTTGGGAGGACACCGCATGGCCATCGAGAAAAAAGCAAAAGAGACTGCCCCCGCCCCCGGCGATAAGCAGAAAGCCCTGGAAACCGCCATCAGCCAGATTGAAAAGCAGTTTGGTAAGGGAGCGGTAATGCGTCTGGGCCAAAATGCCACCATGAATGTGGAAGCCATTCCCACCGGCTCTCTTTCGCTGGATATGGCACTGGGCATTGGTGGCCTGCCCCGCGGCAGAATTGTGGAGATCTATGGACCGGAATCCAGCGGTAAAACGACGGTGGCGCTGCACGTAGTGGCCGAAGCCCAAAAGCGCGGCGGTTCGGCGGTTTTCATCGATGTTGAGCACGCTTTGGACCCCGTTTATGCCAAAAATCTGGGCGTCGATATTGACCAGCTGCTGGTTTCCCAGCCCGATACCGGCGAGCAGGCTTTGGAAATCTGTGAAGCGCTGGTTCGCTCCGGCGCGGTGGATGTTGTGGTTGTCGACTCGGTGGCGGCTATGGTCACCAAGGCCGAAATTGAGGGCGAAATGGGGGATACCCATGTGGGCCTGCAGGCCAGATTGATGAGCCAGGCGCTGCGCAAGCTGACCGGCGCCATCGGCAAGACCAACTGCATCGTCATCTTCATCAACCAGC
>DMMB01000040.1:11570-11694 GCA_003453215.1 Oscillospiraceae bacterium
GCGTGATGTACGGCAACCCGGAAACCACCCCCGGCGGCCGCGCTCTCAAGTTCTATTCCTCGGTCCGGCTGGATGTCCGCCGCACCGAACAGCTGAAAGCCGGCGGCGAGGTCATCGGCAACCG
>DMMB01000040.1:11978-12416 GCA_003453215.1 Oscillospiraceae bacterium
GTCAAAAACAAGGTGGCTCCGCCCTTTAAGGAGGCCGAGTTTGATATCATGTACGGCCAGGGGGTTTCCCGTCTGGGCGAAATTCTGGATTTGGGCAGCAAGCTGGATATTGTGCAGAAATCCGGTGCCTGGTTCAATTACGGCGATGTCCGTCTGGGGCAGGGTCGGGATAATGCCAAGGAATACCTGCGGCAGAACCCCGAACTGGCCGAAGAGATTGCCGCCAAGGTGATGGCCAATGCCGATAAGTTGATGGGACGTACCGCTGCGGCCGCCGCCCCCAAAAAGCTGGGCCAGGTGAACCTGACGGCTGAAGTAGACGACGAGTAAACGCAAAGAAAAATACAAGCCTCCCGGTGCCCGGTGCACCTGGGAGGTCTTTTGTACGGCGGCACCCGGCGGAACAGTGAGATTGGTGCGAACCAGCCGGGAACCGGC
>DMMB01000003.1:0-157 GCA_003453215.1 Oscillospiraceae bacterium
GGCCCAATGGCCGGCCGCGCCGCAGCCCGGTACCGGTCCCCTGCACAGAACCAAAGATGCAAATGGAGGGAATGAAAATGGCAGCACAAAGCGAGCTGTACCGAGATATAGCAACCAGAACCGGAGGAGATATTTACATCGGGGTGGTAGGACCGGT
>DMMB01000003.1:377-1843 GCA_003453215.1 Oscillospiraceae bacterium
GGAAAATCCACCTTTATCAAGCGTTTTATGGAGACCATGGTGCTGCCCCGCATCGAAAGCGAGCCGCGCCGCAGCCGGGCGGCCGATGAATTACCGCAATCGGCCGCCGGGCGTACCATTATGACCACCGAACCCAAATTCATCCCGGAGGAGGCCGTCAGCATTACGCTGGAGGGCAATATCAGCCTGCGGGTGCGCATGATTGACTGTGTGGGGTACATTGTCCCCAGCGCGCTGGGCTATATCGAAAACCAGCAGCCCCGCATGGTGATGACCCCCTGGTACGATAAAGAAGTGCCCTTTAATATGGCCGCAGAGGTAGGCACCCGCAAGGTCATCAACGAACATTCCACCATTGGGCTGGTGGTTACCACCGATGGCAGCATTTCGGAGATCCCCCGGGCAGAATACGAGGAAGCCGAAGCCCGTGTGGTGCGGGAACTGCAGGCCATCCATAAGCCCTTTGTGGTGGTGTTGAACTGTCAAAGCCCCAAAAGCCCGGCGGCCAAGGCCCTGCGGGTGGAACTGGAAGAACGCTACGGCGTACCGGTGGCGGCGGTGAACTGCATGGAGCTGGATGAAGAGGACATCGCGGCCATTTTGGGAAAGGTGCTGGTGCGTTTCCCCTTGAAGGAGGCGGCGTTGGAAATCCCCACCTGGGTGATGAACCTGGCGGCCGATCATTGGCTGAAAGAAGCCCTGTACCGGCAGATCCGGCAGGTGGCCGGGGAACTGGGGGCGGTGGGCAGCGCCGGGGCTACCCTGCAAAAGCTGGCGGACTGCGACTATGTGAAGGAAACAAGAGTAATAGCGGCCGACCTGGGCAGCGGGACGGTGCGGTGTCGGGTGGAACTCAGCGATGGGCTGTTCTACCGAATTCTGGGCGAAGCCACCGGCCTGGAAATTGCCGATGAAGAGGGCTTGCTGCCCTGTATGGTGGAACTGGCCGGCATCAAGAAAAAATACGAGAAATTTGCCGGAGCACTGGATGAGGTGGCGGCGACCGGCTATGGCATTGTCATGCCGACAATGGAGGAATTGCACCTGGAGGAACCGGAGATTATGAAGCAGGGCGGCCGGTATGGCATTCGGCTGCGGGCTTCCGCGCCCTCCATCCATCTGATGCAGGCCAATATTACCACCGAGGTGGCGCCCATTGTAGGCAGCGAGCGGCAAAGCGAAGAACTGGTGCACTATCTGCTGCAGGAATTTGAGGAAAATCCGGCAAAGATCTGGGAGAGCAACATTTTTGGCAAATCGCTGCACGAACTGGTGAACGAGGGCCTGCACAACAAGCTGTACCGAATGCCGGCCGATGCCCGCATGAAGCTGCAGGAAACCATTGAGAGGGTCATCAATGAGGGCTGTTCCGGCCTCATTTGTATTATTCTGTGATAGGGACCCGCTGCGGGGGAGTGCTCCTCCGGCGCGGCGGCGCCGCCCGGCCCCCTGTGGGGGCCGGGCGT
>DMMB01000003.1:2006-7839 GCA_003453215.1 Oscillospiraceae bacterium
CCTGTGGGGGCCGGGCGTATTGCTGCTCCCCGCATGGGAGCAGCAAAAAGGCCGATGGCAAAGCCATCGGCCGCACCGCCGCGCTATTTCGGTTTTTGGCAGGGCAAAGAAGGAAAAGATCCCCTTACACCGGGCGCGGCGGAGGGGGAGGGGCCTGGGGCTCCGGTAAAATGGGGGCGGCATCCACCTCCGGCTTTGGCAGGGGCGCCGTTTCCGGGGCGGGGCGTTTTTTCTCGGTTTCGGCCATGGGTTAGTCCTCCACCGCTATTACGCTAACCGGGCAATTCTCTGCCGCGGCGCGGGCATCTATTTTTTCCTCCAGGGAAATGGGAACCTGCACCACCTCGGATTTGCCATCCTCCGCCAGCTGAAAAACCGCCGGACAGGTGGAAACGCACAGTCCGCAGCCAATGCAACCTTCGTGATCCAACTCAACTTTCATGCCATCATCGCTCCTTTCACATTTGCTTTTATTCTGTGTCAAATGGCGGGCAGTATGCACATTTTTGGACAAATTAGCTATCACTAAAGATTGTGAATAAAAGGTATTTAGTAAATGACATAACCTCATGCAAAAAAAGCAAAAGTGTGTTGATTTTTGCTGTGTGGGTTGATAAAATAAATCGTATAGTCTGCCGGGGGGAGGCGTGCCGTTTTGCAGGAATTATCGCTCAATATCCTTGATATTGCTGAAAATTCGGTAAAGGCTGGCGCGACCCTGATTACGATTGCTGTTTGCTACCGCCCGGCGGAGGATCGGCTTACCGTAACCATTGGGGATAACGGCTGCGGCATGAGCGCCGAAACGGTGCAGAAAGTGACCGATCCTTTTTACACCACCCGCACGACCCGCCGGGTGGGTATGGGCCTGCCGCTGTGGAAAATGGCGGCCGAGATGACCGGCGGCACCATGACAGTGCAGAGTGCGCCGGGGGTGGGCACCACGGTGACGGCCCTTTTCGGCATGAGCCACATTGACCGGCTGCCGCTGGGGGATTTGCCTCAGACGATGGCAACCCTTATAGGGGGCAGCCCGGAAAAGGACTTTCTTCTGGATTTTGATTACGATGGGCAGCGCTTTACGGCCGATACCCGGGAATACCGCGCCGTACTGGGCGAAGGAATTTCGCTGGCGGAACCGGAGGTGCTGGGCTTTATTACCGAGCAGCTGCGGGAGGGAATAACGGAGTGCTGCCCCGCCCCCGAAAAGCTGTAACCAAGCACGAAAAAACAGGACTGAGACTACTACCTCCCACCGGGGTACTTAGTTGATGATATCGAGAAAACGCCTATATAAGGAGGACACATTCTCATGGCAAAAAGAAAGACCGTCGTGCCGTTCCACGGGACGGCCGAGCAGGAAAAGGCGCTGCGGGAGCTGATCGCGGCCCACAAGGAGCAGCAGGGGGCATTGATGCCGGTGCTGCAGGGGGCGCAGGAGATTTACGGCTACCTGCCCATTGAGGTGCAGACCATCATCGCCGAAGAACTGAATATCCCGCTGGCAGAGGTTTACGGGGTGGTAACTTTCTATGCGCAGTTTACCCTCAATCCCCGCGGCCAGTACAATATCGGGGTATGCATGGGTACAGCCTGCTATGTTAAGGGGGCGGGCGATGTGCTGGAGCGGATCCAGAGACGGCTGGGCATTGAACCCGGCGGCACCACTCCCGATGGACGTTTTTCGCTGGAAGCAACCCGCTGCATCGGCGCCTGCGGTCTGGCCCCGGTTATGACCATCAATGATGAGGTATATGGCCGGCTGACCCCCGATGAAGTGGATAAAATTCTGGATAAGTACCTGTAAGAAAAGGGAGGATTGTGCGATGAAATCTTTGGAAGAGCTGGCTGCCCTGCGGGAGCAGATGAAAAATAAAGTAGCCATGCGGCAGGATAACAGCAATGCCACCCGCGTAGTAGTGGGTATGGCCACCTGCGGCATTGCGGCTGGGGCCCGCCCGGTGCTTTCCGCCTTTGTGGAAGAGGTAAACCGCCGCGGCCTGCAGGGTGTGGTAGTAACCCAGACCGGCTGCATTGGTATGTGCAAGCTGGAACCCATCGTAGAGGTGTTCCAGCCCGGAAAAGAAAAGGTGACCTATGTAAAAATGAGCCCCGAAAAGGTGGGCCGCGTCGTCACCGAGCATCTGGTAAACGGCAACCCGGTGACGGAATACACCGTGGGCGCCTACATGGAATAAGGAGGACAAAAACCAATGGCTATCGCAAGAACACACATCCTGGTGTGCGGCGGCACCGGCTGCAGCTCCTCCAATTCGCAGGCGCTGATTGATGAGCTGAACAAGGAACTGGAAGAAAAAGGTCTGGCCGGTGAAGTACAGGTGATTAAAACCGGCTGCTTTGGTCTGTGCGCCCTGGGCCCTGTGGTGGTAGTATACCCCGAAGGCTGCTTCTACAGCCATGTTAAGCTGGAGGATATTCCCGAAATTGTGGACGAGCATATCCTCAAGGGCCGCATTGTTACCCGTCTGCTGTATCAGGAGACAGTGGTAGATGATAAGACCATCAAGAACCTGAATCACACCAAATTTTACGAAAAACAGCACCGCGTGGCCCTGCGCAACTGCGGTGTCATCAATCCCGAAAATATTGATGAATACATTGCCACCGATGGTTATGAGGCCCTGGGCCGCGTGCTGACAGGGATGGCGCCGGATGAAGTCATCCAGGTCATCAAGGACAGCGGCCTGCGCGGGCGCGGCGGCGGCGGTTTCCCCACCGGCCAAAAGTGGTTCTTTGCCCGGCAGAGCAAGGGCGACGTGAAGTACGTCTGCTGCAACGCCGATGAGGGTGACCCCGGCGCTTTCATGGATCGCTCCGTACTGGAGGGTGACCCCCATGTGGTACTGGAGGCTATGGCCATTGCCGGCTATGCCATCGGCGCTCATCAGGGCTATATCTATGTCCGCGCCGAATACCCCATCGCCATCCATCGCCTGCAGATTGCCATTAAGCAGGCCCGTGAATACGGCTTCCTGGGCGAAGATATTTTTGGCACCGGTTTTGCCTTTGATATTGAACTGCGGTTGGGTTCCGGCGCCTTTGTGTGCGGCGAAGAGACCGCACTGATGACCTCCATCGAGGGCCACCGCGGCGAACCCCGTCCCCGTCCTCCGTTCCCGGCGGTCAAGGGCCTGTTCGGCGTTCCCACCATTTTGAATAACGTAGAGACCTGGGCCAACATTCCCCGCATTATCCTCAATGGCGCCGATTGGTTTGCCAGCATGGGCACCGAGCGCAGCAAGGGCACCAAGGTTTTCTGCCTGGTGGGTAAGATCAATAATACCGGCCTGGTGGAAATCCCCATGGGCACCACCCTGCGGGAAATCGTCGAAGACATTGGCGGCGGCATCCCCAACGGCAAAAAATTCAAGGCGGCGCAGACCGGTGGGCCTTCCGGCGGCTGCATTCCCGCTTCCCTCATTGATACCCCCATCGACTACGATAACCTCATCGCCATCGGCTCCATGATGGGTTCCGGCGGCTTGATCGTTATGGATGAGGATACCTGCATGGTGGATATTGCGAAGTTTTTCCTGGAATTCACCGTAGATGAAAGCTGCGGCAAGTGCACCCCCTGCCGCGTGGGCACCCGGCGCCTTTTGGAGATGCTGGAGCAGATCACCAGCGGCAACGGTACGCTGGAACTGCTGAAAGAGATGGAAGAGCTGTGCTACTACATCAAGGCCAACAGCCTGTGCGCCCTGGGACAGTCTGCGCCCAACCCCGTTCTTTCCACGCTGCATTACTTCCGCGATGAGTACGAGGCACACTGCGTGGAGAAGCGCTGCCCTGCCGGCGTGTGCAAGAAGCTGACCCGCTTTGTCATCGAAGAAGAGAAGTGCAAGGGCTGCACCGCCTGCGCCCGCGCCTGCCCGGTCGGCGCCATTGTGGGCGAGGTAAGAAAGCCCCACCAGATCGACGCCGCCAAGTGCATTAAGTGCGGCGCCTGTATGGAAACCTGCCGCTTCAATGCCATTGTAAAACGATAAGAAAGGAGTGACCGACAATGAATACCGTAAATCTTAAAATCAATAACATTCCCGTGGTCGCTCCCGAGGGCGCTACCATTCTGGAGGCCGCCCATCTGGCGGGCATCCGCATTCCTACCCTGTGCTACCTCAAGGAGATCAACGCCATCGGCGCCTGCCGCATCTGCGTATGCGAAGTAAAGGGCGCCCGCGGCCTGGCCGCCGCCTGCGTGATGCCGGTAAATGAGGGAATGGAGGTCTTTACCAATACCCCCAGCCTGCAGAAATACCGCCGTACCACGCTGGAGCTGATCCTTTCCACCCACCGGACCGATTGCCTCTCCTGCCCCCGCAGCACCGACTGTGAACTGCAGCAGCTGTGCCGGGAATATGGCGTAGATATGGACCGCTTTACCAAAAAGCAGCAGAACGAACTGGTGGATGCTTCCATGCCCCACCTGGTACGGGATAACAGCAAGTGCATTCTGTGCCGCCGCTGCGTAGCGGTGTGCCAGAAAAACCAGTATGCCGGCGTGATAGAAACCTGTGAGCGCGGCTATGATACCCACATTGCCTGCGCCTTTGATATGCCCCTTTCCGAGACAGCCTGCGTGGCCTGCGGCCAGTGCACCGCGGTATGTCCCACGGCGGCCCTGCGGGAGCGGGATGACACCGATAAGGTATGGGCGGCGCTGAACGACCCCACCAAGACGGTTATTGTGGGCCCGGCCCCCAGTGTACGCGCCCAGCTGGGCGAGTGCTTTGGACTGCCGATTGGCACCAATGTGGAGGGCAAGCTGGTGGCTTCCCTGCGTCGGTTGGGCTTCGATCAGGTCTTTGATGTAGATACAGCCGCCGATGTGACCATTATGGAAGAGGGCACCGAGCTGCTGCACCGCCTGAAAGAAGGCGGCCCCCTGCCGCTCATCACCAGCTGTTCCCCCGGTTGGATCAAATTCTGCGAGCACTATTATCCCGAATTTGTGGATAACCTTTCTTCCTGCAAGAGCCCGCAGCAGATGTTCGGCGCGCTGATTAAGACCTATTACGCCCAGAAGGCGGGTCTGGATCCCAAGAACATTGTAGTAGTAAGCGTAATGCCCTGCACCGCCAAAAAGTTTGAGATTGGCCGCGAGGGCCAGAGCGCGGTGGGCCTGCCCGATGTGGATATTTCCATCACCACCCGGGAGCTGGCGGATATGATCCGCCGGGCCGGTATTCTGTTTACCCAGCTGCCCGATGAGGAGTTTGACCCCATCTTCGGCATTGCTTCCGGCGCGGGCCATATCTTTGGCACCACCGGCGGCGTAATGGAAGCCGCGCTGCGGACCGTTTCCGAGATTGTGACCGGCAAAGAGCTGGAGCGTCCCGAGTTCCATGAGGTTCGCGGCATCGAGGGCATCAAGGAGGCCGAGTACGACCTGGCCGGCACCAAGGTAAAGGTGGCCGTAACCAGCGGGCTTGCCAATGCGGCGAAGCTCTTAGACCGCATCAAGAGCGGCGAGGCGGAGTATCACTTTGTAGAAGTGATGGCCTGTCCCGGCGGCTGCGTGAACGGCGGCGGCCAGCCCCACCAGAGCGGCGATGTGCGGAACTTTACCGATCTGCGCTCCCTGCGTGCGGCGGCGCTGTACAGCGAAGATGAGGCCATGACCCTGCGCAAGAGCCACGAAAACCCAGTGGTGAAGGAGCTATATGCCGACTATCTGGGCGAGCCGGGCAGCCACCTGGCGCACCATATCCTGCACACCACCTATGTAAAGCGCGGGCTGTACAAATAAGCGATAGAAAAGGGCTCCCCCGACCGAGAGGTTGGGGGAGCCTCAGCCTGTAGAAAAAGCCCG
>DMMB01000036.1:0-513 GCA_003453215.1 Oscillospiraceae bacterium
AGCCAACTGAGCTATACCGCCATTTAAGCGCGATTATCACGCAAGGGTTATTATACTAAATGGAAAAAGGCTTGTCAACTAAAATTTTAAATTTTATATCCCCATCAGGCAAAAATCCCATGAAAACCGCTGTTTTATTCCCGCCCTTTGATGAAAATGGAGAATTCCGCCAAACCGGATAGAATTTCTTGACCTTTTGGGGGAGATGCACTACAATAATAAAAATATCTGCCCGGCCGCTTTCCGGGCAGTGCAATCACATCATATCATTTTAAGGGGGATTTTATTGATGCTGAATACCGATCACAACTCCAAGTTCCTGCCGGAGGCTCTCACCTTCGATGATATCCTGATGGTACCGGCCCACAGCGCAGTGCTGCCCGCCGATATCAATGTGCGCACCCGTCTGGCCGGGGATATTTACCTCAATACTCCGCTCATCAGTGCCGCCATGGATACCGTTACCGAAAGCCGCATGGCCATCGCCATGGCCCGGGAGGGCGGCATCGGCGT
>DMMB01000036.1:704-921 GCA_003453215.1 Oscillospiraceae bacterium
CCCGGGAGGGCGGCATCGGCGTCATTCATAAGAATATGCCCATTCGCCAGCAGGCCGATCAGGTGGATCGCGTGAAGCGCAGCGAAAACGGTGTCATCAATAATCCCTTTTTCCTCTCGCCGGAACACCTCGTCAGCGATGCCGACCGCCTGATGGGCAAGTTCCATATCAGCGGCGTCCCCATCTGCGATGCCGATGGCAAGCTGGTGGGCATCAT
>DMMB01000036.1:1148-1354 GCA_003453215.1 Oscillospiraceae bacterium
TCACCAACCGCGACCTCAAGTTCATGTCCAGCTTCGATGTCCCCATCGGGGAAGTGATGACCAAAGATCACCTCATTACCGCCCCCCAGGGCATCACTCTGGAGGAAGCCAAGGCGCTGCTGCTGCGCAGCAAGGTGGAAAAGCTCCCCATTGTGGATGAAAACTTCCACCTCACCGGCCTTGTCACCATCAAAGATATTGAAAAA
>DMMB01000036.1:1576-1904 GCA_003453215.1 Oscillospiraceae bacterium
CCATCAAAGATATTGAAAAATCCAAAAAATACCCCAATGCCGCCCGCGACAGCCAGAACCGCCTACTGGTCGCCGGCGCCATCGGCGTCAGCCACGATATGGAAGAGCGCGCCGCCGCACTGGTAGAGGCCCAGGTGGATGTACTGGCCCTGGATAGCGCCCATGGCCACAGCGAAAATATCCTCAAGGCGGTTTCCCGCATCAAGAGCCTGTATCCGCACATTCCGCTTATTGCCGGCAATGTTGCTACCGCCGCCGGCACCGAAGCCCTCATCAAAGCCGGCGCGGACTGCGTCAAAGTCGGCATCGGCCCCGGCTCCATCTGCAC
>DMMB01000036.1:2083-5228 GCA_003453215.1 Oscillospiraceae bacterium
GGCTCCATCTGCACCACCCGCGTCGTGGCCGGGGTGGGCGTCCCGCAGATTACCGCCGTATATGAAGCCGCCTGCATGGCTGCCAAATACGATATTCCCATTATCGCCGATGGCGGCATCAAGTATTCCGGCGATATTGTAAAGGCCCTGGCAGCCGGCGCCAGCACCGTTATGCTGGGCAGCCTGCTGGCCGGCTGCGAAGAAGCCCCCGGCGAAAGCGAAATCTATCAGGGCCGCCAGTTCAAGAGCTACCGTGGCATGGGTTCTATTGCCGCCATGCAGAATGGCAGCAAGGACCGCTATTTCCAGGAGGGCAACAAAAAGCTGGTCCCGGAGGGCGTGGAAGGCCGCGTTCCTTACCGGGGCACCCTGGCCGATAACGTCTTCCAGCTGATGGGCGGCGTCAAGAGCGGTATGGGCTACACCGGCTGCGCCACCATCCCCGAACTGCACGAAAAGGCGCAGTTTGTCCGCATCACCAGCGCCGGCCTTATCGAAAGCCATCCCCACGATATTTCCATCACCAAAGAATCCCCCAACTATTCCAGCCACGGCTAAAAATATTTTATCCCCTGTCCTCGGCGGCAGGGGATCTTTTTATGCAATATAAAAATCTCTCCCGGGGGAGAGATTTTTGTTTTTTCCGAAAAGGAGCAAGGCCTACAGCCACTTTTTGCGCCGGAAATAGCGCACCAGGGCCAGTACCACCAGCACCGCTGCCGCAATAATGGCCGGATAGCCATATTCCCAGCTCAGCTCCGGCATATCAAAGTTCATGCCATACCACCCCACCATCAGGGAAAGGGGCAGAAAAATGGTAGTCACAATGGTCAGCAGCTTCATCACCCGGTTCTGCAGGATATCCACCTGCGCCTGGTATTCTCCGCTGATCTGCGTGGCATATTCCCGCAGCAGTTGGGTTTCGCCGCGCAGGGTGGCCACCCGCCGGGAAAAATAGCCAATGCGGCGCTGCGCCCGGTGCCCCAGCAGTTCCCCGGCCTCTTCCTGCAGCGTCTCGGCAAAATCGCCCAGCTGGGCATAAAAGCGGCTTTCCCGGTTCAGCTCCCGCCGTATGGCGCTCATCTTGTGGATGAATTTCTCGGTATCATCGGCCAGAACGCCCTGCTCCAGCGCGGTCAGCCGGCTTTCCAGCTCCTGCAGCTCCGGCAGGTCATCATGGATCTGAAGCGTCAGCAGCTCGGCCAGCAGCTCATCGGCTGTCCGGGGATGTCCCGTCGGCGGCGCTGTCAGCAGCTTCAGGCACTCGGCGGCATAGCCATTGTGGTCCACCAGCAGCAGGTTTTCCCCCGCCAGCGCAAAGGTAAATTTTTTCCCCGCCGCTGCGCTTCTCTGTGGAATCCTTACCTGTCCGGTGAGTTCGCCCTGTCCTATGTGCAGCCAGCAATACTGGTTTTCCCGGGGCTCCTTTGCCCACTGCGGCGGCACAAGTCCCGCCGGCAGCGGCGCCTTGTTCAGCTCCTCCGGGCGCAGCACCGCCAGAATGCTCTTTTCCTCCGGCATCAGGGCCTCCAGCGGCTCCAGCGTTTCTCCCAAGCGGTAATATTGCACAGCCATCCCTCCTTTTTTTCATTATATCATCTTTTCCCCGGGTAGAAAAGTACCGGCCTTTTTCTGTGGGGGCTCCCCGGATAATTCCGCCAAATCTGCCCATAATAGCCGTAAACGCCAAAAAAGGAGCGATGTTTATGGCAATGACCCCCAAGGAGTATGACCGGATGCTAAAGGAAAGTTCTCCGCCCACCCGCAGCGGCAAATCCCTGCCCATGGCCTTTGTGGTCGGCGGGCTCATCTGTGTGGTGGGGCAGGCCCTTACCCAGTGCTACCTCGCCCTTGGGCTGGAAAAAGAAGCGGCCGGCACCTGGTGCTCGGTCACGCTCATCTTTCTTTCGGTGCTCACCACCGGCCTGGGGTGGTACCAGCGGCTGGCCAAATACGCCGGAGCCGGCACTTTGGTGCCCATCACCGGCTTTGCCAATGCCATGTCCTCGCCTGCCATCGAATTTAAAAGCGAAGGTATGGTGCTGGGGCTGGCTGCCAAGCTGTTTATCATTGCCGGGCCGGTCATTGTCTATGGCACCGTCGCCAGCATTCTGTATGGGCTGGTGCTGGTTATTTTCGGCTTGGCATAGTGCTTTTTGCCGGGGTTCGGTCCCCGGCAGAAATTTCAAAAGGAGGATACCATATGGCAATCAGAATTGGCGCCGGGACCATCCGCCTGGAGCGGCCTGCGGCCATTGCCGCGGTGGCCGCGGTGGGCAGCCGCATGGAGCAGGAGGGACCCCTCGGAGCGGAATTTGACCGAACGGTGGAGGACAGCAGCTTTGGTGAAAAAAGCTGGGAAAAAGCCGAAACCAAAATGCAGCAGCTGGCCATGGAGCTGGCCCTGCAAAAGGGGCAAACCGCCCCGGAACAGATTGATGTGGTGCTGGGCGGCGATCTTTTAAACCAGTGCATTGCTTCCGCTTATGCCGTCCGGGAGCTGGGACGGCCTTTCCTGGGCCTGTACGGGGCCTGCAGCACCATGGCCGAAAGCTTGACCCTGGCGGCGCTGCTGGTGGAAGGCGGTGCCGCCCAGAAGGCACTGGCCGTCACTTCCTCGCATTTTTGTTCCAGCGAGCGGCAGTTCCGCTTCCCCTTAAACTACGGCGGGGTAAGGACCCCCACCGCCCAGCACACCGCCACCGCCTCCGGGGCCGCGCTGGTGGGGCAGCAGGGGAGCATTCGCATCGAAGAGGTCTGCATCGGCCGGGTGGTGGATCTGGGCGTCACCGACCTGAACAATATGGGGGCCGCCATGGCCCCTGCCGCCTGGGATACCCTGCGGCAATACTTTGCCGATACCGGCACCGGCCCCGCCGATTACGATAAAATCATCACCGGCGATCTGGCGCAGGTGGGCAGCGACCTGCTGGTGCGGCTGGCCGCCGAAGAGGGCTGCGATCTGCGGCCCCGCTACACCGATTGCGGATTGATGCTGTATGACCGCGAGGGTCAAAAGGTGGATGCCGGCGCTTCCGGCTGCGGCTGCAGCGCCGCGGTAATGTGTGCGCACTTCCTGCCGGCTCTGCAGCGCGGGGAGTATCGGAACATTTTGTTTATGGCCACCGGCGCGCTGATGTCGCCC
>DMMB01000036.1:5456-5987 GCA_003453215.1 Oscillospiraceae bacterium
ACCGGCGCGCTGATGTCGCCCACGGCGTGCCAGCAGGGGGAATCCATCCCCGGTGTGGCGCATCTGCTGCACCTTACGGCAGCCGGCGTACCGCTATCTTGAAAATTCCGCCAAAGGAGAGCAAAAAATGCAAGTTGTTTTGCCGTATTTGTATGCATTTCTGGTGGGTGGGGCCCTCTGCCTCATCGGGCAGGTCCTCATCGACCGCACCAAGCTGACCCCGGCCCGCATTCTCTCCGGCTACGTGGTGGCCGGGGTGCTGCTGGGGGCATTGGGTTGGTATCAGCCCCTCATCGATTTCGCCGGGGCAGGGGCCACCGTCCCGCTGACCGGCTTTGGCAGTCTGCTGGCCCGCGGGGTCCGCGAGGCAGTGGCCGAGCAGGGATTGCTGGGCACTTTGGTCGGCGGCCTGCAAAAAGGCGCAGCCGGCATCGCGGCGGCCATCCTGTTCTCGGTGCTGGCGGCGCTGGTATTCCGTTCCCGGGACCAGTGCTGAAGCGGGCCAACCGGGCGGCGGAGCCGGCCGCCTGC
>DMMB01000010.1 GCA_003453215.1 Oscillospiraceae bacterium
GCATTTTGTCGGCGGCGTTTTTTACTAAGGGTCTTTAGCTCAGTTGGTCAGAGCTCCCGGCTCATAACCGGTTGGTCCAGGGTTCGAGTCCCTGAAGACCCACCAAAAGTCCACCGTAATTTTGATAGAATTACGGTGGATCTTTTCTATGCCCGAAAACCGCTTGATATAAGGCTTTTCTGCTGTTTTGGCACATAAGTGTCCCCGTTGCGGAGCAATTCTGCAGAGGGGTTTCGTGCGTTTTATAGAGATTGCGTCTTTCTGCTCTGCCGTAATCGTTAAACTTCCGGAGAATCGTTGAATTGCCGGGGCTATCGTTAAACAGCCGAGTCCTGATACAACAGTTTTGCGGAGCAATATAAAAAAGCCAAGGCATAACTTGAGCAGCTCCGCACCACAAAGGCGGCACGGGAAGCTCAGGCAGAAGCCATCGGAGCATTTATGTTTGAGGTGCAGGAATTGGATGCCCTCACCGAGTTTGACGAAAAGCTCTGGTTGATCATTATCGACACGGTAACCGTTCACGCCGACGGACGGATGACCTTCAAATTCCATGGTAGCATAGAGATTGATGGATAAAGTAGATACAGGATGTTTTTTATTACGCTGAGAGTGTGCATTGAAAAAGAAGAAAAACAATACAAAATGTGAATGAGCCTAAAGGCTCTTTTTTGTTATACAGGATAAGAGAGCGACGGCGGTTTGCTTTTGACGCAACGCTATTCTGAAAAGAGGCAAACGAAGAACGAATTATACGGAATAGCAGAGCGACATTCGTGCCAAATAAAGGAGGGCAATGCAGTAAAAATCACAGAAAACAGGTACTTATTTAGTGAGATGTGCTAAAATAACGCTTAGATTTGTGCGGAATGACAATGGAATACAAATGTAATTGGACATTTTTACGCAGCGCTGTCATGCAAATTAGGTATAACGAATCATTCAGAAACAGATTGAAAAATCTGAATGAACAATTTATAATGGAGAAAATAAATTCCGTATTACAAAATTAAAAGTTCAAAAACAGACAAAATCGGTAAAAAATAATTGTTTGCAACAGGAGAGCGCTCTCCTGTTACAATAGATAAGCAAGATATTATAGGAGGTTAGAAAATGAGAAAGCTGTCCAAAGTATTTGCCGTAGTAATGGCCCTGTGCATGGCTCTGCTGTGCGTGGCCTGCGGCGACAAAAGCAACAACCCCGGCCAAACCAATGAAGACAATGGTAAGACCTACAACCTGGTATTTACCACTCATCTGCCGGAGACCGGTGTTGACGGTGCCAGCCTGAAGTATTTCCTGGAGCAGGTGACCAAGGAGACCAAAGGCCGTGTGACCTTCGAGACCTATTTTGGTGGGTCCATGACCAAATCCGGTGAGACGCTGGAAGCGGTAAGCGGCGGCCTGGCCGATATTGCTTTTGTTCCTGAGGGCTTCTATGAGAGCCAGTTCTATCCGCTGTTCGTTGCCATGCTGCCTTATTCCACCACTTCCGAGTGGGTGGCCAACAAGGCGCTGAAGGAAATGTTCGATACCTATGAGCCCTTCACCGAGATGTGCAAGAAGCAGGGCGTAGTGAACCTGGGCCCTGTCGTTCCCTCCGAGGTTGTTATCGTATCCACCGATAAGGCGATCAATGGCCTGGATGATATGCAGGGTCTGAAGATCCGTGCCATGGGCGCTGTAAACAGCGAGATGACCATGCTGGGCGCTACCCCTGTTGCGCTGGATGCTTCCGAGATCTATGAGGCATTGGAGCGTGATACCGTTGCTGCTGCTACCGGTATCCCCGTGACTCTGGCTGTCAGCTACAAGCTGCAGGAAGTTGCCGATTACTTCATCTTCTCCGGCATCGGCACCTATACCACCTCCAGCCTGTACATGAATGAGAAGACCTGGAACAGCCTTCCCACTGATATTCAGGAAGCTTTCCGCACCGTTTATGATCGTTTTGTTGATGAGTATTCCAGCGATGACTGGATGGGCGGCGAGCTGAGGAAGAGCATCAAGGCCATTGAGGACGCTGGTAAGACCGTAATCGCATTGGATGAAACCGAGCAGGCCAAATGGGCTGAAAAGCTGGAGTCAACCGTTGCCGACTTTGTTGCCAAGGCTGATTCCTATGGCTACAATGGCCAGGAGATTCTGGATACCTATCGCGCTCTGGTAGAAAAGTATGAGCCGATGGATATTGCCTACCAGGTATACGGCAAATAATTTGACCCGCAAAATTCCTTAGCAAACCCCATCCCGGGAACCGAACAGCCGGGGGAGGCTGCCCCCTCCTCCGGCTGTCGGTCTGTTCGGGAGTAAGACATTCCTGCTAAAAAGCCGTGAAGAAAGACCCTTCTGTAATCTATGAGGAGGCTTTGCCAATGAAAGTCATTAAGAAAATCAGCACGATATCCGGATATGCATCCGGTGTTCTCATCGCACTTATTTGGGCGCTGATGATTGCCGAAGTAATCATGAGAAATATCTTCCATCATCCCATTCTGGGCTGCAGCGAAATTTGCGTCTTTATATATGTTTCCGCTTCCTACTTTGGCTTTTCCTTTACGCAGATCTATAAGGGCCACATTACCGTGGATCTGCTTTACACAAATCTGAAACCAGCCGGACAGCGCGCTCTGGATATCATCTCCCTGGTGCTGGAGTCCATTCTGTTCGTTGCCTTTACTTATTGCAGCTGGAAATCCTTTGCGACCTCCTTTGCCGCACGCGAAATTTACCTGGCTGCCATGAGAATGCCCGTATATGTTCTGCGTTTTGCTATTGCGCTGGGTGTTACCATTATGGCGCTGCAGGTCATCGCGGATACCGTTGAGACCATCACCAAGAAAAAGGAGGTACAGGCATGAGCCCTTTGATGATCGGACTGTGCGCGTTTGTAGCGCTTATCGTTCTTATGCTGCTGCGCTGCCCCATTGCCGTTAGTATGTTTATCGTAGGCGCGGGCGGTCTGCTTATCACCAAGGGCAGCCATTTGGCGTTCTATGCCCTTAGCACCACCCCCTACAATGCCATCTTCTCCTTCTCTTTGGTGGCAATCCCTATGTTCATTCTGTTGGGTAACCTGGCCAATGAAGCTGGCGTTACCGATGAGCTGTTCAGTATCGGTAATAAGGTGCTGGGCCGCTGCCCTGGCGGCTTGGGTATGGCTACCGTATTTACCTGCGCCGGTTTTGCTGCCACTACTGGTTCTTCTGTTGGCATGGTGGCTGCCATGACCCGCATTGCCCTGCCCCAGATGGACCGTTACGGCTATGATCGCCGTCTGTCCCTTGGTACCATCGCCGGTGCCGGCACTTTGGGCATTCTTATTCCACCCTCCATCCCCATGGTCATCTATGCCATCAATACCGAGCAATCGGTCGGTAAGATCCTGATGGGTGGTATTATCCCCGGTGTTATTATGGCGGTAGGTATGTGTGCTTACCTGGCCATTCGCTGCATCATCAATCCCAAGCTGGCCCCTCGTTCCACCGAAAAGTTCACCGCCAAGGAACGCCTGAAGTCCCTGAAGGGCTTGTGGAGCATCGTGGTGCTGTTCGGTTCTGTGCTCGGTGCTATCTATGCCGGCTGGGCTACCGCTACCGAGGCTGCCGGCATCGGCTGCCTGGTCGCTATCATTGTTGCGGCTATCAATAAGAAGCTCTCCTTCAAAGCGCTGAAGAATGCTTTCTTTGATACCATCAAGACCACCTGCATGATTATGATGATCTCAGTCGGCGCTGCGGTATTCCAGCTGTTCCTCACCCGCTGCGGCTTCGCTTCTGCCTTTGCCAATGTGTTTATCCAGGCTTCCATGCCGGTATTCTGGATGGTCGTTGTTCTGCTGCTGGTTTACATTCCCCTGGGTATGTTCTTTGATACCATGGGTATGATCCTGCTCACTGTCCCGATCTTCTACCCCGTGCTGAAGGCTGCTGGCGTTGATCCCATCTGGTTTGGTGTCATGGTCGTCATGATGATCCAGATCAGCCTGTTGTCCCCGCCCGTGGGCCTGAATGTATATGTACTGAAGGGCTGTGTGCCGGAAGCATCGCTTGGCTCCATCTTTAAGGCCTCGCTGCCTTGGGTGGGTATCCAGCTGGCTGTCGTTACCATCGTCCTGCTCATTCCGCAGACTGTTACCTGGCTGCCCAGCTTGATGAAGTAGTACCATAACCGTTTTTCAGGAGGAAGCTATGAGTCGATTTGCAATTATCGGGTTTGGCTGTGCGGGGTATAATGCCCTGCGCGCCATCCGGGAAAGCGGCAGCGAGGCTGAGGTGGATGTCTATTCCACCTTCCCGCATCCGCCCGTCAACCCGATGCTGACGACCTATTATGTAAAAGGCAAGATCCCCTACGAGGCCATGTTCCCCTATGGGACGGCCGAGGAGATTCTGGCCAAATACCCCTGCAACCTGCATAGTGGGGTAGGAATTACGGCACTGGATGCTGCCCGCCGGGAATTGACTCTGACGACCGGCGAAAAGAAGCAGTATGATAAGATTCTGATTGCGACTGGTGCAAATGCAGTGAATCTGCCGGTGGGGGACATCCCCGCCGACCGCATTTTTACCATGCGCACCGTCCACGATGCTGAGCGCCTAAAGGAAGCGCTGGATCAGCGCCCCATCCATTCCGCGCTGGTAGTGGGCGCTTCCATGGTCGGTATCAAAATCATTGAATTGCTGCTGGAGCGTGGCATCCATGCCATCTTCTCCGATCTGGCTCCGCATATTTTCCCGACAGCTGCCTATGAGGCTGTAAGCGAGCGAATCGAAGAATATCTGACCGGAAAGGGTGTAGAGCTGCACTTTGGTGCCAAGACCGAGGAAGCCCATCTGGAGGATGGCACCGGGGTCATCGCCATGAGTGATGGCACCACTGTTCGCGCGGATATTGTAGTGATGTGCGTGGGTACCCGCGCGGATATCCGCTGGATCGCACAGGATCAGCTGAAGATGAACCGCGCTATTGTGGTGGATCCCATGATGCAGACCTCTGCCGAGGGCATTTATGCCGCCGGTGACTGCTGCGAAGGCTGCGACCTGATGCTGGGGGATACCCGTAATATCGGATTGTATGCCAGCGCCTATGTGCAGGGCGAGACTGCCGGTCGCAATATGGTGGGTATCCCCACCCGCTGTGAGGGCAATATCCTGCATAATATCACCCACTTTATGGAAATTGACTTTGTCTCTTTTGGGGATAAGAACCTGCCTGGAGATCGGCGTGTATTGCTGGACCGTGATGGCCAGTATATCGAGATCACTGAGCAGAACGGTCATCTGGTCTGCATCAATATGCTGAACTGCTATGCTCTTAGCGGTGTGGTGAAGAATTGCATCCTGCATTACTTTAATCGCCACATGCAGCCTCTGAATAGGGAAGAGGAGGGCGTACTGGCTAAGAGCGGCTTGCCCAATGAACTGATACAAATACTGGGAGGGATGGCAGAATGACAGAACAGGAAAAACTGTTGCAGGCTAAGATCCCTGGCCAGGAAACCGGCATAGAGGTCAAGCGGAGCTTTTGCTCCATCTGCGAGCCTTTGTTCCACTGCGGCATCAATGCCTATGTAAAGGATGGCAAGGTGCTTAAGGTGGAGGGTGTTCCCGGCTATCCCATGAGCAACGGCATGCTGTGCCCCAAGGGCCTGGCCAACCGTGAATTTATGTATCGTGCCGACCGGCTGCAGCACCCTCTGCGCCGGGTAGGCCCCCGCGGCAGCGGCCAGTTTGAACAAATTACCTGGGAGGAGGCCTATGCCGAGATCGGTCGCCGCCTGCCCCAGATTAAGGAACAGTACGGCCCGGAATCAGTGGTATTCTTTTCCGGCTATGCCAAGTGGTACCGCTCTTTCCTGCAGAGGCTGGCGCATGATTTTGGTTCCCCCAATTTTGGCACCGAATCCAGCACCTGCCACATGGCTACCGTAGAAGCCTGGAAGGATATGACCGGACGCTTCTCGGTGAATGATACCAACCGCTCCGCTACCTTCCTTTGCTGGGCGGCCAATCCCTACTACTCCAAATATGTTCAGCTGAAGGGCCTGTATGCCGCTAAGGAACGCGGGATGAAGATTGTTGTCATCGATCCCCGTGTGACTCCCATGAGTACCAAGTTGGCAGATTTGCACCTGCAGATTCGCCCCGGTACCGATGCTGTCCTGGCCTTTGGCATGGCAAAAATCATCATTGATAATGATTGGATCGACCACGACTATGTGGAAAACCATGTTTACGGCTATGAGGCTTACAAGGCTTATGTACAGCAGTTCCCGCTGGAGCGTGTCGCCAAGATCACCGGACTGGATCCCGATGATATCTACCGTGCCACCGAGATGTACGCTACCAATAAGCCTTCTTCCATCAGCCAAAGCGGTGCGCCCATTGTGCACCACCGCAATGGCTATCAAACCTTCAAGGCCATTATGTCGCTTTCTGCCATCACCGGAAACTTTGATACCGAGGGCGGCAATATCCCGGCGGGCGAGACTTACTCTCACCAGTGGGCCAACTTTGATACCCGGGAACATGAGTTCATCCACGCCAATACCCCGGATAATGTAAACCGTCGCATCGGCTATGACCGGTTCCCACTGTGGAACTGCTTTATTCCGGAAGCGCAGATGACCGATTTCCACCGTCATGTGCTTACTGGGGACCCTTATCCCATCAAGGCCATCATGGCCTTCGGCCTTAATCACCGGATGTTCCCGGAACCGCATAAAATCCTGGAAGCGCTGGATACCATGGACTTTGTGGTCAGCTCCGAACTCTTTATGACCGAGACCTGCAAGCATGCTGATATCGTGCTGCCGGTATGCACTTCGCTGGAACGGGAAGAATTTAAGGTTTATCCCGGTGGCTTTGCCACCTACATCAAGCCTGTTGTCCCACCGGTAGGGGAGTCCCGCCCCGATTCCACCATCATCTCCGATTTGGTGGGTGTACTGGGACTGGATGACCCGCTGCTGGCTTCTGGTTACCGCAAATGTGTGGACTGGATGCTGCAGGATCTCCACTTTACCGTGGAGGACTGCCTGGCGGCCGATCTGCCCATCCGAGTACCAGATTTTAAGCCCTATGTGGGCCGGGAGTATACCAACCGTGGCTACGATACCCCCACCGGCAAGTTTGAGCTTTCCTCCTATACCGTGGAGCAGTTGAACTGCGGCTTTTCTCCCATTCCGGATTATGAGGATCCCTACGATCCGGAGCAGACCGGGGATTATCCGTTTACTCTCTCGGTTGGCGCACGGCTGCCATTTGTGCTGCATAGCCGCTTGCACGATGTCCCATGGACCCGCAGTCTGCGGCCGGACCCTATGGTGGATATGAATGAGGATGACGCCGCGGCTATGGGTATTGAGTTGAATGACTGGGTGTGGGTGGAAAATGAGACCGGTCGGATCCATGTTCGCGCCAACCCCAGCAGTAAGATGATGCCCGGGATGCTCCAGATCTACCACGGTTACAAAGAAGCTGACGCTAATGAACTGGTTCCGGAAGCCCATCTGGATGAGTATTCCGGCTATCCCGGCTATAACTGTGTCCGCTGCCGGATCATCAGAGATGAGGAGGTGTCCCATTCATGAAGATGAAACTGGTACTGGATGTGGATAAATGCTGTGCCTGCGGCGCTTGCGCCGTGGCCTGTATGGATCAGAACGATATCGACATCGCCCATATGACACCATTTCGCCGGGTGGCCGATTTTGAACTGAATGGGGAATACCTCTATACCTCTGTTTCTTGCATGCACTGTGATGACGCTCCCTGCATTCAAGGCTGCCCGGTGGGCGTCCTGCGCAAGGACCCTGTCACCAACCTGACCGTCTACGATAACACCAACTGCATCGGCTGCCACAGCTGCGCTATGGCTTGTCCGGTGGGTGCGCCGTCTTTCGATTCGCACAATAAGATGGTCAAGTGTAATGGCTGTATTGTGCGCCAACAGCATGGCATGCAGCCGGCCTGTGTGCTGGTGTGCCCCACCGGCGCTTTGAAAATGGTGGATGTGGAAGCGGAAGATACGAAAAACTAAAATGCATTCTCCTCCTTGAACCCTAAAAGCGATCCCCCGCTGGGTACAGTACCCGGCGGGGGATCGTGTATTTTATTGTCTTAGTGGAACTGGGCGTTGCGGATAGTGTTTGTTACATCGGAGATGAACTTCTCATTGTTCAGGGTATCAAAGTGTTCCGGCTTGGTGGAAAAATTCAGCGCCCCCAGCACCCGATTATCCTGACTGATGACTGGAATGGAGATGCAGGCCACAAAATCATACAGTTCACTGATGACAATGCCATACCCACGCTCCCTTGTCTGGCGAATCTGCTTCAGCAGTTCATCGGGGTCAATGACGGTATTGGCGGTATAGGGCACCAGGTTGTGGCTGCGCACCCAGGTCTCCAGCGTTTCATCATCCAGCTGGGAAAGGAACAGTTTTCCGGCGGCGGTGCAGTAGGCGGGAAGTACCGTGCCAGGCAGGGCGTATTTATCATTGTATACAATAAACTGTCCTACCGTGGCCAGGTGCAGGATGGATTCCTCGTACAGCACCGAAAGGCCTACCTGGCAGTTTTTCTGCTGCGCAAAGTAGTTCATAAAGGGCAGAACCTGCTCGATGAGACCATCGTGCATCATGGAGTAGCTGGAAAGTTCCAACAGTTTATAGGTCAGGGAGTACTGCTTATTTTTCTCCTGCTGGATGTAACCATCCGCTTTAAGTGCCTGCAGGATGCGGTGCACGGAAGGGGAAGAGATCCCCAGTTCCTGAGAAAGCTCCTGGATAGATACCCGCTTTTTCTGTCGGCTCATATATTCCAGTATAGAGAGTGCCTTTGTTAGTACATTGCTGTTTTTTTCCTCAGTTGCCATCGTTTCCCTTTTTATCCTTTCCAAACTCATCATGTTCACCGCTCGGAGGTACCAGGTGCAGGGTTTCCTGTATCATCCGGGCGATCCCCTCCACATCATTGCGGGTATAGTGCGGCAGGCCGCCCTCCCATCCCCAGTCGGAGATCAGCGCCATCGGCTCCCGGGAAACACTGGGCTCGCCCTCCATAAGAATCTCTGCCTTAGGCCATCGGCTGTCCTTAAAGCCCTCCAGCAGCACCAGGTTGGCATTTTGCAGGGCAGCTTCTATTAATTGATCCGCACGATAAACATTTTTTTCATTATACGCCAAAATTTCCCGATTGTAAACCATCACCGGATTAGCCCCGGCCTTTCGCAGCCGCCAGCTATCGGTACCGGGCACATCCGGTTCAAAGCTGTGTCCATCGTGCTTGATTCCGGCTACACGGTAGCCCATTCCGCTAAAGTGCTGAATGAGTTTTTCGCACAGTGTGGTTTTGCCGGTATTATGCAGCCCGCTAATGGCAAAAACTGGCGGTTGGAAGATGGTATAGTAGTCCTGCCAGGTATTGACATTTGCCATCATACGGTCTGGAAAGACTGTATATTGCAGTTCCAGCACATGGCCGCCCGTCGCTGCAAAGCTTTCCGCCATCTTCAGATGGTTCTGTGCCAGCATGGCCTCCAGTGCGGGCAGGGCTGCCTTGGTGTAGATGCCGCACAGATAGTGTGTTCGTCCATCCCGGCTACGCAGGCACCAGGCCGGCCACCCGCTATCCAAGAAGGATAGGAGATAATCTCCCAGCTCCGCCCGGTAACAGGCCAGATCACAGCTCAGTACCAGCAGAGCCTCACTGCGGCACTGGCGCAGGGCACTTACAATGCCGCCCAACGGCCCGCATTCTGGGGTATCATCGGCAATGCGCCAAAAACCTTCCACCGGCAGGTCTATGGGGGAAGAGAGGATCTTTTCCGGGAAGGCGACGCACTGTTCGGCGATGCGTCGGATCATAGGGACACCATCGTATTCCAGCAGGGCCTTGTTTTGGCCCAGGCGGCTACTCTTGCCGCCGGCCAGCAGCAGTACACCGCAGCATGTATTACGCAAAGTAAACGACCTCCACCATCTCATCATCGGTCAGTGCCGGGCAGTTTTCCGGCACATCTATCATACAGTTGCAGCCCGCCAGTCCGTACAGAGAACCGGAAGCATGGCTGCATACCGGCAGTGTCACAGTATCTCCCTGCGCCATGGCCCGCAGGAAGCGCCGGCGCTTATTGGCTTTGGAAAAGCTCCCCCGCAGCCGCAGGGTGGCCCGGCGGGGGATACATTGCTCCAACCCAGCCAGGTGCAGTAGGGCGGGCAGGCACAGCAGTTCAAAGGTCGCGACTGCCGCAAATGGATTTCCGGAAAGGGAGAAAATAGGCTTGCCTCCAGTCAGTCCGGCTGCCATATGCCCGCCCGGCTTCATGATAACATGGTCAAACAGCAGTGGTTCGGCCATTTGGGAGAGCAATTCCGGCATCAGGTCGGTACTGCCTACCGCACCGCCGCCGATGGTAACCACTGCGTCACAGCTTTTCAGGGCATTATCTATCACCTGCCGCAGTTTGGCCATCTCATCCCGGCATAGATGGTATTCGGTTACAAAGTTCAAGCAGCCAAGCCGGGCAGTCAGCATCGGCCCGTTGCAGTCATATACCTCATTTTTCCCCAGGGGTTCTCCTGGTTGCCGCAATTCATCCCCGATGGAGATAACGGCTACTCGGGGACTGTGCCGCACCATTATTTCAGCGGCACCATCAGCTGCCAGCAGGCCTATATGTGCTGGGATAATGTGTTCACCAGCTTTCAGCAGGCAGGTACCGGCAGCCATCTCACCGCCGCACTGGCATACATTCTGCCCGGCCTTTGGAGCAAAGCGTAGCTGTCCCTTGCCAGCAGTTACCGTAACGGCTTCCTGCTGGATCATGCAGTCCGCGCCTTCCGGCATCAGCCCGCCTGTCGTAATGGGCATAGCATGTCCCGGCAGCAGGGCCTCTGTGGGAGATTGCAGTGAAAGGGTCAGTTCCTCAGTCAGGTCGGTGCTGCACAGGGCATAGCCATCCATGGCGCTGCGGTTAAAAGGTGGTTGAGGCAGTCGGGCCAGCACAGTGTGTGCGGAGATGCGTCCGCACGCCAGGCCAAGAGGCAGTCGCTCCACGGCTTCGATGGGGTGAATTGCCTGTAAGAGCAGAGTAAGGGCTTGTTCCACGGGAATGGGGGTCATAGGGGTCTCCTTTCTATTTTAACAGCAGAAAACTAAAAGCAGCAAAAAATAAATGGGCCTGTATTACCAGGCCCGGAGCACGCCACAGGGAACCGGCACCCCATCGGGGCCGGCATCGTGGTGGGGAAGAGCCTTTTTTCAAAAGTGGGACGGAAGGCTGCCGGATTTCTCCTGCAACCCGGGATCGCTCAGGTCGATCCGGCGGAGCCGCCCTGCCCGGCAGGGTTTAGGCGGAACTGCTCAAGGTTTTCCTTTAATTTTATTTTGCGGAATTAGCATTTCGGCATTATTATATTGTATTTTACCTTTCTTGTCAATTCTCTTTGCTGTGTGTTCACCAAAAGAAGGCGGCGTAAATTAGGGCGTGATAACACTTATACACTCTTTGCATTTCACATACTATCCAATCGTTACTAAAATGGAAGGTGTAAAAACAGCCATTTATAGAAGAAAGGGGAGCTGGTTTGGATGGGCTGGAAAGAGTACCTGGAACAGAACTGTGCCAATTACAAAAACTTTGTGCTGCTGGGTGAAGCCGGCAGCGGCAAAAGTGAGATTGCTCTGAACCTCGCCGCGCACCTGGCTCAGTGCCAGCCGCTACCCGTGCATTTCTTCGATTTGGATATGACAAAGCCCCTGTTCCGCTCTCGTGACTTGGCGGAAGAGATGGAGACCTTGGGCGTCCACTTCCACTTTGAAAAGCAGTTCATGGATGCACCGACCCAGGTGGGCGGCGTCAACCGCCTGCTGCGGGATCCAAAATGCTGTGTCGTCATGGATGTCGGTGGCGATGATATCGGTGCGCGGGCGGTGGGCGGCTATGCTCCGGCCCTCAACCGCGAAAAGACAGCGGTCTATTATATCGTCAATGCTTACCGTCCTTGGTCCTGCGATATTGAACATATCGATGGCACCCTCAGTAAGATTCTGCAAGTGACTCATCTGCAGTTGCCCAAGCTCCGATTTGTGGCCAATCCCAATAACGGGTTGTTTACCACCCGGCAGGAGTATGAGGAGGGCTTGGCCAAGACTCGCGAAATGCTGGATCCCTACTGCACTATGGAGTTCGCAGCCATCTATCAGCCGCTCCACGCCGGAGAAGAGGAGCCCGATGATCTGCCGGTTCTCCCGCTGGAGCTGCATCTCAGGTATCCGTGGCTGCAGGGAGAAAGTTCCCTGCGCTAAAAGATAAATACTTATCATTTCGTATCCGGAAGGAGGTTTCATGGTATGGCAAAGGTCGTTGTAATTGCCGAGCGGTGCAAAAGCTGCCAGTATTGCATCAAGTTCTGCCCCAAGAATGTTTTGGCTCTGGGAACTAAGGTAAATTCCAAGGGCTACGAGTATGTGGAGCCGGTCAATGATGACTGCATTGGCTGCTGTATGTGCGCGCGCATCTGCCCGGATGGCGCTATCGAAGTATACAAATAAAAGGAGACTAAAGCTATGGCAAGAGTATTGATGAAAGGCTGCGAAGCGATCGCCGAAGCAGCTGTTCGTGCCGGCTGCCGTTTCTTTGCCGGCTATCCCATTACCCCCCAGAACGAAATTCCCGAGTATTTTGCCCGCCGCCTGCCGGAAGTTGGCGGTAACTTTGTCCAGGGTGAGTCCGAGGTCGCTTCTATCAATATGGTTTACGGTTCCGCTTCTGTCGGTGCCCGCTCCATGACCTCCTCCTCCAGCCCCGGCATCGCCCTCAAGAGCGAAGGCATCAGCTACTGCGCTGCTGCCCGTATCCCCATCGTTTATGCTAATATCTCCCGCGGCGGTCCCGGCGTAGGCGCCATTCAGCCCGCCCAGCAGGATTATTTCCAGGCCACCAAGGCTTCCGGCAACGGCGGCTTTGAGATGATCGTTCTGGCTCCCGCCACCGTGCAGGAAGCTGTGGACCTGACCTACAAGGCCTTTGACCTGGCCGACCGCGACCGCAACCCCGTTCTCATCCTGGCCGATGGCGTTATCGGCACCATGATGGAGCCGGTAGAGCTGCCCGAGATGAAGAGCGAGGAAGAAGTCGCCGCTATCCGTGAGAGCAAGAAAAAATGGGCCTGCATTGGCCACGAGCTGGATCTGCCCAACCGCTCCTGGATCGAGCCCGGCCAGTGGGATACCAATAAGATGCAGCGCGTCAATGAAGAAGCCGCTGCTTTGTATGCTTCCTGGGAAAAGGATGTTATGGTAGAGGAATACTGCACCGAGGATGCCGAAGTAGTCATCACCGCTTATGGTATTTCCGGCCGTATTGCCAAATCCGTAGTGGAGATGATGCGCGCCGAAGGCAAGAAGGTCGGTCTCATCCGTCCCATCACCGTTCACCCCTTCCCCAAGGCTGCCTTTGATAAACTGGACTATGGCACCTGCCATGCCATTCTCGATGTCGAGATGTCCATTCCCGCCCAGTTGGTAGAGGATGTGGATCACGCCGTGCGCGGCCGCTGCCCCATCAAGACCTGCCTGTGCTCCGGCGGTAATGTCATGAGCCGTGAGGCCGTAGTAGAAGCAGTAGAAAAGCTGCTGAATAAGTAAAGGAGGGGAAAGAATGGAAAAGATTTATTCGCGGACAAAAACCATTCAGGAGGATAAAGTTTCCGGTTTCTGCCCCGGCTGTATGCACAGCACTGTTATCAAGCTCATCGGCGAAGTGCTGGATGAGATGAACCTTGTTGATCGCGCTGCCAGCGTTCTCGGCATCGGCTGCTGTGGTCTGCACATGGATTATATCGCCTACGATACCACCACCGCGCCCCATGGCCGCGCCTGCGCCGTGGCCACCGGCATGAAACGCGCCAATCCCGATACCCTGGTGTTCACCTATCAGGGCGATGGCGACTTCGCTTCCATCGGCATGGCGGAGTCCATCCACGCTGCCAACCGCGGCGAAAACATCACCGTTATCTTCATCAATAACGGTATCTACGGTATGACCGGCGGCCAGATGGCCCCCACCACCCTTATCGGGATGAAGGCCTCTACTGCTCCCAAGGGCCGTATTGCTGAGGAGCACGGCTATCCCATGCATATGTGCGAAATCCTCAATCAGCTGACTGCTCCCGCTTATCTGGTGCGCACCAGCTGCAATACCCCTCAAAATGTTATCAAGACCAAGCAGGCCATCCACAAGGCTTTCCAGAACCAGCTGGACGGCAAGGGCTTCTCTATGGTAGAGATCGTCACCAACTGTCCCACCAACTGGGGCCTGGATCCTCTGGATTCCCTGAAGTTCATTGAAGAAAAAATGCTGCCGGAATACCCTCTGGGTGTGATCCGCGATCGCTGATGAAAGGAGAAGCGCATAAATGGAAACTAATCTGTGCGTAGCCGGCTTCGGCGGTCAGGGTGTTATGACTCTGGGCAAATTCCTGGCCTCTGCCACCTGTGATGCTACCAATAAGAATGTAACCTTTTTCCCCAGCTATGGCGCCGAGCAGCGTGGCGGTACCGCCAACTGCTTCGTCGTCATCTCCGATGAGGAGATCGGCGCGCCCCTAGGTGATGTGATGGATGACCTTATCGTTATGAATGGTCCGTCCCTTAAGAAGTTCCTGCCCACTCTGAAGAAGGGTGGCACTCTGTTCATCAATAGCTCCATCGTCAGCGATGACATCGGCCGTGATGATGTCAAGCTGGTCAAGGCCCCCGTTACCGAGATGGCCCTGGAAATGGGCAACGCCAAGGTGCTGAATGTTATCATGCTGGGCGTCTATGTCGGATATACCGAGGTCGTATCGCCTGAGGTCGTTTGGTCCACCATCGAGCACAAGATGGCCAAAAAGCCCAAGCTGCTGCCGCTCAATAAAGAAGCCTTTGAAAAAGGCCTCGCCATCGGTCGGGAGCAGAAATAATTCTCATAGGTCCTCTTTTATCCTCTCTTTTTCAGAATAATACCGGCATCCGGCGCAAGGCATTTTGTCTTGCGCCGGGTTGCTTTTTTGCGCAAAAAATCCCCCGGGAAAGGCTCATTTGGCTCTTTTCCAGGGGATTTTATTCTGTTCTATTTATTATTCTACGGGGTATTCTAGGTCATCCTGCCACTTGTGTCCCAGCGCGATCAGCGGCTGCAGGCAAGGGTTATCGTTGTTGATGTCCCACATCAGCCAGCGGCGGAAGTAGGAAACACTGCGCAGCGGCACAAATGCAATACGCCCATTGCTGCGCGGCAGCATGTCCCGGTGCAGAATGGAGATCCCCTGGCCGCAGGCCACCATGGTCATCAGGGTGGGCAGTAGGTCTACCTGCGCCACGATCTGTGCCTCAAAGCCCGCCGCCAGCGATTTTTGAATGATGGATTCAAAGCCGGAGCAGGAAATGGAGCGCGCCATGGCGATAAACTTCTCGTTCTTCAAATCCCGCATGTCCAGGATATCGTTGCCCGCGAGAGGATGGTCCAGCGGCAGCGCCACACATTCCGGCAGGTTGGCTATCATCAGGCTGCGGATGGACTCATTGGCAGGGGGGCCGCTGGAGATCACCGCGTCCGCTATCTTCTCCTGCAGGGCGTTGTTCAGCTCGTTGACGCTTAGCGGCAGCAGCTCCAGGGTAATATCGGTGTGGCTGCGGCGGAACAGATTCACGAAGTCCACAATGTAGGTCTCAAAGTTATCCCGCTGAAAGCCGATGCGCACGCTGCCTATCTGGCCAGCCTGGGCAGAGCGTGCCCGTTCGCTGCCGCGCTGGAATTCCTTCAGCATTTTGTGGCACTCGCTGGAGAAGATTTTGCCGGCCGGGGTCAGGGTCACGCTGTGGGTGGTGCGCTGCAGCAGGGTCAGCTGTAGTTCCTGTTCCAGCGAGGAAATAGCCCGGCTAAGCGCAGGCTGGGTTATAAACATGGCGTTGGCCGTTTGGGTAAAGTTCAAGGAATCGGCCAGGGCGCAAAAGCATTCCAACTGAAAAATTGTCATGATGGCATACCTCCGATTTTGGGCTTTTTAAAAGATCGCAAATTGCAATAACAAGTTG
>DMMB01000079.1:0-9971 GCA_003453215.1 Oscillospiraceae bacterium
CAGGTGCAGGCCCGGGTGGGGTGTCCATAATAGCCGCAGGGGCAGGGGTTCATGGCACCCACCAGCATAAAACTGCTGGGGTAGGTGGCTCTTCCCCCGGCTCGGCTGATGGTAATCACCCCATCTTCCAGCGGCTGACGCAGTGATTCCATGGCAGGCCGGGTAAACTGCGGCAGTTCATCCATAAACAGCACCCCATTGTGGGCCAGAGAAATCTCTCCCGGGCGGGGGATACTGCCGCCGCCGGTAAGACCGGCCATGGAAATGGAATGGTGCGGCGAACGAAACACGCGGTTTTTCAGCAGGGGAACCCCGCTGGGTAAAAAGCCCGCCGCCGAATGAATTTTGGTGGTTTCCACCGCCTCTTCAAAGCTCATTACCGGCAGGATGGAGGGCAGGCGCTTGGCCAGCATACTTTTGCCGGTGCCGGGCGGGCCGATCAGCAGGACATTGTGCCCGCCGGCCGCGGCAATTTCC
Organism: Oscillospiraceae bacterium; assembly: GCA_003453215.1. Taxonomy (GTDB): domain Bacteria; phylum Bacillota; class Clostridia; order Oscillospirales; family Ruminococcaceae; genus Angelakisella. The sequence goes on from DMMB01000079.1 coordinate 478, forward strand.
AGGGCGCGCTTGGCATTTTCCTGTCCTTTTACTTCGCTGAAATCCGGCAGGGGCGGCTGCGGCAGTTCCCGGTAAGGGATGGCATCGGCAGTTGGCAGCGGTTTTCCGCCCGTCAGGGCCTCTACCAGCTCCTGCACTGTACGCACCGGGTAAACCTCAATCCCCTGCACCACGCTGCCTTCGGCCGCATTATCGTAGGGAATATAGATGCGGGAATAGCCCTGCCGGGCGGCCTCCGAGACCATGGAAAGTACGCCATTGACGGGGCGAAGCCGCCCATCCAGCGAAATTTCTCCCACAAAGGCACTGCCGGCCAGCGGCAGATCCAATCCACAGCCCGCGCTTAAAATCCCCAGCAAAATGGGAAGGTCGTACAGGGGCCCACTCTTTTTGGTATCGGCCGGCGCCAGGTTCACCACCAGTACCCCGGCCGGAAAAGCATAGCCCAAATTGCCGATGGCGCTGCGCACCCGCTCCCGGCTTTCCTTTACGGCGGTATCCGGCAGGCCCACAATATCAAACCGCGGCAGCCCGCGGCGGCAATCCACCTCCACTGTAACGGGATAGCTTTCGATGCCGCTGAGACCCATGGATTGTACCGAGCAGAACATGGTGTTTCTCTCCTTTTCCAGCTTTCTGCCAACAGTATAGCATATCCGCCCGTCATTTGCAAACATTTGTTTGCGCATTTGTGCCAAAATAAGTCGAATTATGTCCAGTACTGCTCTTCCCGGGGCAGTCAGCGCCCCTTACAATGCCTTCTTCGGGCAGCTTTTCACACACTCCATGCAGAGGATGCATTCGGTGCCGTTCTCTCTGCTCCGCGAATTGTCCGTCATATCCACATTCATGGGGCAGACTCTTTTGCACTTGCCGCAGGAAATACACTTTTCCTTATCGCACTTTACCCGAACCAGCGAAAAGTAGCTCATCGGCTTTAGGAACACCGTAATGGGGCACAGATATTTGCAAAAGGCGCGGTTATCACGGAATGCCAGTGCCAGAATGATACCGGCGGCATAGTACAGCACATTCCCTACGATGAACGCCCAGAACATGATTCTTTCGATATTCCCGACCCTGGCAAGGAACAGCGCCAGCACAAAAAGGAGCGATGCCGCAAAGGTAATGTACCGCAGCCACCCAAGCCTTTTCCGCGGGGCCACAGGAACCTTGTACGGCAAAAAATCCAGCACCATTGCCGTCCAGCAGGCATAGCCGCACCACCCCCTGCCGAAAAGCAGCGGCCCAAAAATTTTGGCAACGGCGTAATGGATGGTCGCCGCTTCAAATACTCCGGTAAAAAGGTAGTACCAAAAGCCCTCTATCTGCATATTCTCCCCGCAGATCAGCCCCAGATAAATGAGCATATAGCAGCCGACCAGAAGCTGCGTTACACGGCGGGCATACTTATACTTTTGGGTGAAAAGAAAAATCCCCAGCGAGATAGAAATGCCAATATAGCTGAAATTGAACAGGTAAAATAGATTATCCTTCGTCCGCCACAGCACCACGGCAATGGTCTCAAAGATGATAAGCATCATAATGGAATGGATATATTTTTTCATGCTGCTGTCCCTCTATTTGGTTCCATGCTATTGAAAAAAATCATTGGGCTTATCCGGTAAAGCAATCGCTTTCAGCTTCTCCTCTATCATATGGACCTTTTCGGGATCAGCGCTTCTGGCTTTGGCGGGACACAGCGCAACGCACCTCATGCAGGAAATGCATTTTTTTGCATCGGTCTGCCGGGGATCGTCGCCGGGGATCGCCCCCACCGGGCAGTTTTCAGCGCAGCGGCCGCACTTTTGGCAGCTTTCTGTGGTTCTGATGTCCATCGGCAGAACTTTATATTCCTTGTAGGGATTCTTCCCCGGTACCTCGACCGGGGTGCACTTTTCCCGCAGATGGTCTTGTATTTCCCGCAGGAACCGTTCCAGCTCCTTTTCATCCGCCGCATTGGGCCGCCCCGCTTCAATCCGGTGGGCAATGGAATGTTCCGCTACCATGGCCGCCGCACCAACGCAGCAAAAGCCCTGCGCCGTCAATATATCCTTCAGCTCCCTCAGGGTATCCTCGTAGGCTCTCCCGCCGTAGGTCACCATCAGGAGAGTCGGCGTGCCCACTCCTTTTATCTTTTTCAGCCTTTCCGCGGCGATGGGCGGCACCCGCCCGCCGAAGGACGGCACACCCACAATGCAGAGCTCCTCCGCGCCCATGCTGTAATCGGGCCAATCGGCTCGGCTAAGATCGATATTGGCGGTGCAGCCCAGCCGCTCCCCGGCATACTTTACCACCTTTTCCGTGGTGCCGGTCGGGCTGAAATAAATGTTGTAATTCATGGCCATGGCTCCTTTCCTGCTTCTCGTTTCTCCTCTTTTCTTTATCCTATCACACCCGCCCCGAAGCCGCAAGGTTTCATCCCTTTTCCGGATTGACAGCCTGCCCCTTTTTGACTATTATGGAGTTGGAAATGATCCCCGAAAGGAGTGCTCTCTATGAACAAAGAACAGGCCGAACTGCGCCGCTGGCTGGAGGAAGTCACCGATCCGGAACTTTCTGCCGAGCTGCTTTCCATCCGCAATGAGGAAAGTGAGGTGCACGACCGCTTTTACCGCTCGCTGGAATTTGGCACTGCCGGGCTGCGCGGCGAACTGGGCGCCGGCACCAACCGCATGAACATCTATACGGTGCGCCAGGCCACCAAAGGCTTTGCCGCCTATCTGCTGACCCAAAGCAAATCCCCCAAAGCTGCCATCTCCTATGATAGCCGCCATAAAAGCGAAACCTTTGCGCGGGAAACGGCCCGGGTACTGGCCGCCAATGGGGTCAAGGTCTATCTCTATCCCTGCCTGATGCCCACCCCGGCCCTTTCCTTTGCGGTGCTGGACCGCCACTGCGAAGGCGGCGTTATGATTACCGCCAGCCACAATCCCGCCCGGTACAATGGCTACAAAGCCTACGCGGCCGATGGCGCGCAGATTTCCGGCGAAGTGGCCGCCGCTGTCTCTGCCGAAATTGAAAAAACCGATCTTTTCCACGATGTCCGTCTGGTGGACTTTGAGGAAGCGCTGGCCGATGGCCGCATTGAATACATTGATGACGCCCTGATCGAGCGGTACTATGCCGCGGTGATGGCGCAGGCTCTGCGGCCCCAGTTGGGCCGGGAGGCCGGCCTGCGGCTGGTCTATACCCCTCTCAATGGTTCCGGGCTGGTGCCGGTTATGACCGTTCTAAAGCGCATGGGTCACACCGATATTACTGTGGTGCCGGAGCAGGAAAAGCCCAATGGGGATTTCCCCACCTGCCCCTATCCCAATCCGGAAATTCTGGAGGCCATGCAGCTGGGACTGAACCTGTGTGAGAAGCTGGGGGCCGATCTGCTGCTGGCCACCGATCCTGACAGCGACCGGGTAGGGACCGCTGTGCTGCAGAATGGGGTTCCCCGCCTCATTTCCGGCAATGAAATGGGCGCTTTGCTGCTGGATTACATTTGCCGCACCCGGCTGGAACTGCACAAAATGCCCGAACACCCGGTGGCAGTGCGCAGCATCGTTTCCACCACCATGACCGATGCCATTGCCGCCCACTACGGGGTGGAAATGCGTCAGGTGCTGACCGGCTTTAAATACATTGGGGAACAGATTGCCCACCTGGAAGCCGAGGGGCATCCGGAGCGGTTCCTCTTTGGCTTTGAGGAAAGCTACGGCTACCTGGCCGGTGGTTACGTGCGGGATAAAGATGCCGTTGTTGCTTCCATGCTCATCTGTGAAATGGCCGCGTGGTACAAGGGCCAGGGCAAAAATATCGGCGAGGCGCTGGATGACCTGTATGCGCAGTATGGCTACTACTTTAATAAAGTGGACAGCTACACCTTCCCCGGCAGCGATGGTATGGAAAAAATGGCTTCCCTGATGCAGAAGCTCCGCACCGAAACGCCGTTTGTCCTTGCCGGCCGCGCCGTTACCGGCCACACCGATTACCAGGCCGGGTTCCGCTATGAGGATGGGAAAGGCAAAACCCCCACCGGCCTTCCGGCTTCCAATGTGATGGAATTCCGGCTGGGAGCGGAGGGCAGCGTGGTGGCCCGCCCCAGTGGAACCGAACCCAAGCTGAAAATTTACTACTCCCTGCGGGCTGCCGAACGGGCCGCCGCCGAAAAGGCCTACGATGAGATCAAAGCCTCTGTGGAAAATCTGCTGGGGCTGGCCTGAGCGCCAAGTGCTAAATGGAAAAGAGCCGTCCGAGGGACGGCTCTTTTTTTCGATGGCATTAAGTTTTTTTAATAAAGCTGGTGCTGCATTTGGGACAGGTAATGCTGATTTTCCCCTTGCCGCGCGGCACCCGCAGCTTCTGCTTGCAGGTAGGGCAGATGAACACTTTATATTTTTTGCGTTCTTCTTTGCTGGGGCGATTGGCGTGCCCGTTTTTCAGTTTCCACCAAAATTGCAGGAGCTTTTGATTTTCCTGCTGGCGGGCATAAATATTGCGGGAAAAAATGCGCAGATAGCACACCACCAGCACTGCCCAGCACAAAATCCGCAGGACATTGACGCGGAAAATACTGCCGCACAGGGAGAGGATCAGCGAAAGCACCAACAGCACCCAGGTCAACTGATCGACCCCATAGCGCCCCATCATCAGGCGCTGGAACCAATTCCGCATTTTCGCTCCTCCCTTCCGGCAGAATTCTTTCTGTAATCTGTATTATATCATAGCCGAACGGCCGAAAAACTGCAAGGCAAGCGGCGCAATATTTACAAACCGTTTACGAATTGTTTTCCTCCCGCAGGCATTTTAGCCGCAGCCGCCGCAGCCTATCTTGCCGGCCAAGCGGCAGGCCGTTGGCGTAGCCGCTATGCCGCCCAGCGCGGTTTCCCGCAGGCTTTCCGGCAGGGCGTGCCCCACCTGGCGGGCGGCCTCCACCACTTCATCAAAGGGGATGACCTCCGGCACCCCGGCCAGAACCAACTCGGCCGAAACCAGCGCATTGGAAGCTCCCGCGGCATTGCGCGCCTGGCAGGGCGCTTCCACCAATCCGGCAATGGGGTCGCACACCAGCCCCAACATATTCTGGATGGCCAGCCCGGCCGCTGCAAAACACTGCTCCGGGCTGCCGCCCTGCAGGAAAACCGCTGCCGCTGCCGCCATGGCGCTGGCGGTGCCTACTTCCGCCTGGCAGCCGCCCGCTGCCCCGCTGATGCCGGAATTTTCCGCCACCACCACGCCAATGGCCGAAGCCACCAGCAAGGCGTCCAGCATCTGCCGTTCGGTCAGGTCATACTGCTCCTGCAGGGCAATCAGCACCCCCGGCAATACCCCGGAAGCGCCCGCCGTCGGCGCCGCTACAATGAGTCCCATCGAGGCGCTGACTTCCAGCACCCCCATGGCATAGCAGATGGCCCGGGAAACCGTTTCTCCGCACAAATTTTTGCCCTGCGCGCGATATTGCGCCAGTTTTCTGGCCTCCCCGCCGATGAGCCCGCCCATCGTCGTATGGGGTTCCTGCAGGCTTTCTTCCACCGCCTGCTTCATAATGGCATAGGCCACCTGCAGCTTTTCGTAGACCACCTCTGGCGGGGTCTCATTCAGCTCCTGCTCCCGCCGCAGCATCACCTGCGGCAGGGTCAGGTTTTCCTGCCGGGCTGTTTGCAAAAGTTTTTCCGCTGTTGTGGTGTTGGTTCTCATCGGTCGGTCTCCTCCCTTGGGGTAATGCGCCGCGCCGCTACAATATCGGGATGCTCAAAAATGGTCCGTACCGTCTCGCGGCGGATGGGCTGATCCGCTTCCACAATGGTATAGGCCAGCTTGCCGCGGTTTTCGCGGTACAGCCGCATAAAGGCGATATTCACACCGCTTTCGCTCAGCGTTTTGGTGATGAACGCCACCACGCCGGGCTTATCGTACTGCTTCACCACAATGGTATCGTATTCGCCGGAAAGGTCGATTTCTACCCCATCCAGTTCCCGCAGCCGCACACTGCCGCCGCCAATGGAAACCCCGGTCACGTGCACCTCATGCCCATCGGCTCCGGCCAGCAGAATGCCAACGGTATTGGGGTGCTCCACTTCGGTTTTGGTATCGATGTGGAACTGGTACTGCAGACCCCGTTCTTCCGCCATGCGAAAAGAATCCCGGATCCGCCGGTCATCGGGTGCCAGCCCCATTACCCCGGCCAGCAGCGCGCGATCGGTACCATGGCCGCGGTAGGTATGGGCAAAAGAGCCATACAGGGTAAATTCCACCCGTTTGGCACCGCCGTGAATTAAGCGCCCTGCGAGGTAAGCAATACGCAGCGCCCCCGCGGTATGGGAGCTGGAAGGGCCAATCATATTTGGCCCGATAATATCAAAAATGCCGGTGGACATAGGGGAAGTCTCCTTTCCTGACCTTGCTGTTACCAGTATAGCACGCCGCAGACAAAAAATCGAGCCAAGAATTGCGGCAAAAGAGGCACCTCGCCGGGTGCCTCTTTCCAAAAGCGGTGCGCTTTGCTTTCTGTTACGGTTTTTCTTTTTTCCGGATGACGGTTCGCTCGGCGTACTTCCCGAAGAAATGATAGCCGGAACCACCCTCGCTGATGATGTCCAGCAATTCATCTGGCTTTGTCACCTGAATGCCGCCCAGCATGGTCACGCCACGGGCAAAAAAAGCCTCCGGCAGCATACTGGCGGTGGGCCCTGTCACCAGGATTTCCGCGCCCGGCTTGGCCATCTGCAGCAGACCGGGCAGGGTATCATTCAAAATGGTCACTCCGGTAATCACCAGCAGATCGGCCTCCGGCACGCACTCGGCCGCCCGTTCCGGCGGCAGATAGTAGGGCATTTCCCGCTCCTTCAGGGTACGGGGATCCTGCTCCAATACATGAAAATCTGCACCAGCGGCCATCAGCTTTTTCAGCATGGGCACCAGGGCGCCCACCACTACCGTTTTGGGGTAGCGGGCAACCTCCAGCTCATCAAAGGCATCGGCGCCCATCTGTATTTTGTAGTCCTTGGGCGGCGATTGTTCCCAGGCCGCCACACTCAGAGCATTCAGTGCCGCAATACCCAGGGTGCGCCGCAGAATATTCTCCCCGAAAATATCATTTAAATACTCCCGGACCGGGCGGCCCCGCAGCCGGCCGGAAAGCGGCATTGCCCGGGCTGAACTGGGGCAGCACACCGCCTCCGGCATTTCCTTTACCGGCGTAAAGCACAGCCCGCCATGCCCGGTGGAAAGCTTCACCCCGGAAAAGAACAAGCCAAAGACTGCCCGTTCCACCGTAATTTCATCCAAATTCAGCTGGGTCTCTATCTGTGCTACTGTCTCCTGCAAAATGGAAAGCCGCTCCATTTTTCTTCTCCTCCCAAGCTCTTATTTTCTGTTATTATAGCATAATTTACGGGGAAAGGGAATGTTTCCCCCGGGGAGGCGCTTTCTTTTATCATTCCAGCGCACTCAGGAATTCGCGGATGACCCGGATGTAGTCCTCCACCTTCAGCACTGTGGAAAGATGACCGCCCGAAACATAGGTTATCTTCGGCTGCTGCATCAGATGAATGAGGTCCTCCTGCATTTTGCCGGAGAAAAAATCCTGATTGGGCAAAATCAGCAGAATGCGGCCTTTCAGCGCCGCAAAATCCGCCGCCGTTACCGGCGTCTGGTTCATCAAATCCGCCAGCAGGCCGGAAATATGCACTCTTTTTCCTGCTTATAATCCCGGAAGATGGTTTCGAACATATCCTGCGCATAGGCAATTTCCTCCTGGCTTTCCCCGCGGATATGCCCCATACCGGCCCGGATCAGTTTCGGCTTCAGTTTTTCATAGTTGCAGTGCTTCATGTACCACAGCATCAGCGGTGCCAGGCGGTATTTCTTTTTCAGGCTTTTCAGCGTATTTTCATCCATGCCGCCGGTGGAAATTAAAATCAGCCCTCCCGTTTTCCCCGGGTACTTCTGCACATAAATCTGCGCCACCATGCCGCTGTCGCTGGCGCCGATAAAAATCGGCTGCTCAATGCCCAGTTCCCGGAAGAATGCGTGCATTCCTGCCACCAGCGCCTGATTGGTGGGCAGCTCCTGCGGATAATCGAACAGCAGTACCCGGTAATCCCGGGAAAGATCCGCCACATAGTCCATCCACATTTCCAGCGTGTTCATTCCGCCATTCAGCAGCACCAGCGTTTTCCCTTGCGGCACCCCGCTCAGCACATAGCGGTACCGGGCGCCCTCCACCGTTTTGTATTGGCAAGGGTATGTCTGCTCAAAGGATTTCAGTTTTTCCGAAAACAACATCATTTTCTATCCCTCCATCGTTTTGATCGATCTATGTCCGTTTTTGGGGCCCGTTTTTAGGGGCGTTTGCGGGGTTCCGGTATTAATTTCAGGCAAAAATCGCAGCAATCATCGCCGCGCCCCAGGGTTTTGGTCCGGTGCCAAAGCAACCTTGGGTGCATTCCATCGTAGGTAATATCATCGCTGTCGCAGAAGCAGTGGCACAGTTCCGGGCAGCCATACTGCCGGCAGGCTTCGTGGTAGGGGCACCTTGTCATATCAATCTGCCAAACCGCATCGGTAGTCTGGCGTTCCACCGCGGCAAAGCCCGCCGTCTCCCCAAAAAGCTTCGGCGTCTGCCGGCAAAAAATTCCCGGCACCTTGCGGTACAGACCGGGAAGACGCATCAACGCCCGAATCATCTTTTTCAGTTTCCAGGCGCGCTGTTCCACATAGCCATGGAGCAACTGCAGGGCCTGCTCCTGGGGCAGAACCTTTTGCAATGTTTCGTAAGCCGCAATCCCGGGTAAAATCTGGCTTTCCAGATGGCGCTGCTTTTCTTTGCTTGCCCCGGCATTTTCCCGGCGCAGCTCCTGCAGCCGCGCCTCAAAGGCCGATTCCAGTTCCTTGGCCCTCTGGGGAAATTGCCGGGAAACGGTTTTCTTAAAATCCGCTGCCAAATAACTTTCTTTCATTCCACCACTTCCTATTCCTTCCCGTTGGTTAGTTTAGGCTAACTATTGGCTTTTGGAAAAGCCGCCCTGCGGCAGCCCTTTATTTTGCTGATCCATTCGTTTTCGGTCATATTATAGCAGCCGCGTTCCTCCATTTCAAGATCCTGTTGCCATCTGATCTCTTCTGTTCCCTGTTCAGTGTTCCCCCATCCGCTCCAAAACAAAAAGCCACCCGATGGCGGATCTGTCTTTCTCTCTGCTTCGCTCTGCGGGGGAGTTCTTCGCCTGCCGCTACGCAAGGAGGGGTATGTGTGAAAGGGGAACCTTTGCGGGTTCCCCTCTCGCGTTTTATCTGGGCACCGGCTTCCCTTTTCTGTCTTCCTTTGCGTTCCCCTATCAGCTCCAAAACAAAAAACCACCCGATTGGGTGGTTTCTTGTTTTGGAGCTGATGATCAGATTCGAACTGACTACCTCGTCCTTACCAAGGACGCGCTCTACCTACTGAGCTACATCAGCGAATTGGCAGGGGCAGAAGGATTCGAACCCTCGGCACGTGGTTTTGG
>DMMB01000079.1:10194-10611 GCA_003453215.1 Oscillospiraceae bacterium
CCAGCTGAGCTATACCCCTATATCACGCTTTGAAGGCGTATCCATTCAGTGCCAACAAACAAGATTATACACAAATACCATTCCTTTGTCAACACTTTCCCATCAATTTTTTGCCCGATTTTCTTCCCCCCGATTGTGTCTGCTTTGCCGCCTCTCCTCATACAATAAAATATCTGCAAACAGGAGGTTTTTCACTATGGAAGAATACGCATTCGGCAGCCGGGGCCCCGGTGTGCAGCTTATGCAGCTTGGCCTGCTGCGGGCCGGCTACCAGCCCGGGCGCCTGGATGGCCGCTTTGGCCGCGGAACCGAAAATGCCCTGCGGCAGTTCCAGCAGGCGGAAGATCTGCCCGCCACCGGCCGCACCGATGCCGCCACCTGGCAAGCCCTGATGCCCTGTCTCATCGGCACCCGCTT
>DMMB01000079.1:10747-12318 GCA_003453215.1 Oscillospiraceae bacterium
CTGGCAAGCCCTGATGCCCTGGCTCATCGGCACCCGCTTTATTCAGCTGCAGCCGGGGGATACCTTCTGGCGGCTTTCCCAGCAGTACGATACCAGCGTGGCCGCCATTTCCGCCGCCAATCCCGAACTGGATCCCCGTGATCTGCGCCCCGGGCAAACCATTGCCGTCCCGCTGGGCTTCCCCGTTGTCCCCACCGGCATCGCCTTTACCTCGCAGGTATTGGAACTCGTCCTCACCGGCCTGCTGCTGCGCTATCCTTATCTCGGTTCCGGGGCCATCGGCAGCAGCGCGCGGGGGCTGCCCATCTGGTCGGTTTCCATCGGAGAGGGCGAAACCCAGGTCTTTTACAACGCCAGCCACCACGCCAATGAATGGATTACCACCCCGGTATTGCTCGCTTTTCTGGAGGAATACTGCATGGCGCTGCTGGATGGCGATACCCTCTATGGCTACGATGCCGCCGAACTGTTCCGCCGCACCACCCTTTCCATTGTTCCCATGGTCAATCCCGATGGCGTCGATCTTGTCACCGGTTTTTTGAGCGATGGCCCTTGGTACCAACAGGCAAAGCAGTGGGCGGAAAATTACCCTGCCATTCCGTTCCCGGAGGGCTGGAAAGCAAATCTCCATGGTGTCGATCTCAATCTGCAGTATCCCGCCGGATGGGAGGAAGCCAAGAAAATCAAAGAAAGCATGGGCTTCACCTCCCCTGCCCCGCGGGATTATGTAGGCACCGCCCCACTCACCCAGCCGGAGGCGCTGGCCGTTTACCGTCACACCCTGCAGAATGACTTCCGCCTTACCCTTTCCTATCACGCCCAGGGCAAAATCATCTACTGGCGCTTCCTCGATTATCTGCCGCCCCGCAGCGAGGAGATCGCCCAGGCCATGGGGGAAGCCAGCGGCTACTCGGTGGAGGAAACACCCTCCCTCAGCGGCTACGCAGGCTACAAGGATTGGTTCATCCAGACCTACGACCGTCCCGGGTACACCATCGAGGTCGGTCAGGGAATCAGCCCCCTGCCCCTTTCCCAGTTCGATGAGATCTACGCCGATAACCTCGGCATTCTCGTCCTCGGCCTGGCTCTCGCCGCCCAGCCGGAACTGAAGCCGGCGGAGGAGCCAAAGCCAATCGGATAAGGTCTTTTAATAACTTAGTTTGTACCGCTCGCCGCGGGGGCGTTTCTTTTTCTCCTGAAAAAGAAACCAAAACAGGGCAAAGGGGAACCGGGCTTTCCCCTTTGCAAACCCCATTGACGCTTGGCTGCACTGGATACGAATATTGATTTTCTGCGGCAGCAGAAAATCAAATCCGTACGGCGCGCAGATGCGCTCCAAAGGTAGCCTGCGGCGGCATCTTTATCGCCCCCGCGCTGGAGCGCGGAAGGGCGAACCACCACCCCTGTCCCCTCCTCTGAGGAGGGAACTAAGCCGATAGTGGGCTAATATTTATAAGTCAATTTTCCCCCATGCCTATAGCAGTCAGCACTTGCCAAGCGCAAGAGTAAGGCAAGCAGCGATTAGGATAGACACTCCTCTCCCCCGCTGCGGGGGAGAGGTAGGGTGAGGG
>DMMB01000080.1 GCA_003453215.1 Oscillospiraceae bacterium
TACAGGCGGTGAGCAGGAATTCAGCCGATCAGCTGTTCCCGCATGGACTGAAGAATACGCTTTTCCCGGCGTGAGACCTGCACCTGCGTCATACCCAGACGGCGGGCGACTTCGGTTTGCGTTTTGCCGCGATAATAGCGCAGGAAGATCAATAAGCGGTCCCGTTCTTCCAGCGAAGAAAGCAGCTGATGCAGCGAAAGCAGATCGCTGAGCCTTTCTTCGGGGCCTTCTTCCGGCAGGTCGATCTGCCCGCTGCCGTCTTCTTCGCCGCTGGTGAGAGAAAGGGGCGGGGCGGTGGCAGCCAAAGCCTGGGCAATGTCCTCCGGGGAGCGCCCCATGCGTTCGGCCACTTCGCCTACGGTGGCTTCCCGCCCCAGTTCGCTGCCCAGCAGTTCCCGGGTGCGGCTGGCCGCCAGCCCCAGTTCCTTCAGGCTGCGGCTGACCTTGACGGTGCCGCCATCGCGGAACAGACGGCGGATTTCTCCCAGGATGACCGGGACAGCATAGGTGGAAAACATAACGCCGCGGCTGGCATCAAAGGCGGCAGAGGCTTTGACAAGGCCCATGCAACCGGCCTGGTACAGATCGTCGTATTCGATGCCGCGCCCTTTAAAGCGGTGCGCACAGGCGTGAACCAGCCCCAAATTGTGTTCCACGCTGGTATCCTGCAGGGCGGCGGACTTGGGTTCGGCGGTAACAGGCATTTTCAGGAGACCTCCCTTGTTACCGGGCTTTTTGGCTTAGGCGGCGCCGCAGACGGACGGTGGTGCCGCCCCCGGGGTGAGAAGTGACCCGTACCTCATCCATCAGCTCCTGCATGACGGCAAAGCCCAGCCCGGCTCTTTCGCTGCCGCCGGTGGTATAAAGCGGTTCCATCGCCTTTTGCACATCGGCGATGCCGCAGCCGCGATCCCGTACCTTAATGGTGATGAGATTGTTTTCCGAAAGGCTGGCAGCTATGTAGATTTCCCCGATGCGATCGGGGTAGGCGTGGACAATGCAGTTGGTGACGGCTTCGGAAACCGCGGTTTTAATATCGCACAGCTCCTCTACGGTGGGGTCGGCTTCGGTAACAAAGGCGGCGACGAGCATACGGGCCAATCCTTCATTGGCCCCGCGGCTGGGGAATGTAACCTTCATGGTGTTTTTTGGTTTATTCATACGTGGCTTTCCTCCTCAATTTCCAGATTGGCAATGCCGGCGACCCGCATAACCCGGCGGATGTGCGGCGGCATGGCCCGCAGGGCCAGTTTCCCGTTCCGCTCCTGCATCAGGCGGTAGCGGCCCAGCACCAGGCCAATCCCGCTGGAATCCATAAATTCCACGCCGGAAAAATCCAGCACCAGCCGGGCGGGGTGTTCTTTTTGCACACTGCGGTCAATTTCCTCCCGCAGTTTTTGGGTGTGGTGGTGATCCAGCTCGCCGCTGAGGCGGGCGACCATAGTATTGTTGTTGGTTTCTATTGTGACTGGCATAGGAATGCGTCTCCTTTGGCGAATGATATGGATGAATAAAAAACAGGCGGCAGCCCATCGAGAAAAAGAAATAAAAAAGCTCCTACCCAAAAGGATAGGAGCCGGGACAAGAATATTCTGTCACAATAAGGGACGGGATTTAATTTTTCTGCAATTCGGCGATAAGAACCGGGCGAACGGCGGAAGCAAGGTACAAGGAACCGAAAACCAGCACGCCCTGCTCTCCGGCGGTGGAGAGAGCCAGCCGCGCGGCTTCTTCACAATTGGGGCAGATGGTGACATCACGGCAGACCTGACGGGCCAGTTCGGCGAATTCTTCGGCCGGGGTGCTGCGGGGATTGGGAACGGTCGTGACAATCATGCGGGCACAGTAGGGTCCCATCATGCGCAGAACCGGCAGACAGTCCTTATCCCGCAGCATACCGACCACTGCGGTAAGATTATGCAGGCCCAGCGCTTTCAGCGCATCGCACAGGGCGTGACCGCCATTGGGGTTGTGGGCGCCATCCACCAGCACCGGGGGAACCTGTCGCAGCAGTTCCAGTCGGGCCGGAAACCGTGTGGCGGCCAGGCCGGCGGCAATGGAAGCCGGCGAAAGAGCAAAGCGGGTGCCGGAAAGGGCTTCCAGCGCCTCCAGTGCGGTAAGGGCATTGAGCACCTGATGGGGACCGGAGAGCGGAATAAAGACTTCCTGTCCCTTGTAACAGATGCGATTACCGGAAAGATCGGCGGAGAGGATGGTAAGCTGAGTTCGATCGGGCAGGCGCAGGGGGTCACCCTCTTCGGCCGCGCGGCGGCGAATGACGTCCAGCGCTTCTTCCTCCTGATCCGGGTAGCAGACGACGGTGCTGCCCCGCTTAATAATGCCGCATTTTTCCCCGGCGATGGCGGCCAATGTATCGCCCAAAATGGCGGTGTGGTCGTAATCGACGCGGGTAATGACCGCAACCAGCGGAGCGGGAATGATATTGGTGGCATCCAGCCGGCCACCCAGACCAACCTCCAATACGGCGATGTCGCAGCCGGATTCGGCAAACCAGGTAAGCCCCAGTACAGTGACCAGTTCAAATTCGGTGGGGGGATCCCCGGCGGCTTTAAATTCTTCGGCAATGGGACGCAGCCGGGTGGCCAATGCCGCCAGCGTTTCTTCCGGAATCATTTCGCCGTCGATCTGCATCCGCTCCCGGAATTCCAAAATAAAGGGGGAGATGAATTTGCCGGTTTTAAAGCCGCCGGCGGTAAGTACGGAGGCAATCATGGTGGTGGTGCTACCTTTGCCATTGGTGCCGGCAACATGGATATAAGGCACTTTGAGATGCGGATCGCCCATGCGGTGCAGCAGGCGGCCCATGCGGCCCAGGCCCAATCGGCTGCCAAAGCGTTCGGTGCCGTGGATCCAGGCAAGTGTTTCGGGATAATTCATCGGAATCCCTCCTTTGGGAAATAGCAGGTGATGATGGGGGATGAGTGTGGGGGAGGTTC
>DMMB01000045.1:0-134 GCA_003453215.1 Oscillospiraceae bacterium
ACATAGATCAGCTTGGGGAAAGCCGGAGTCACCCACACGCCGCTCTCATTTTTTACCCCCTGGTAGCGCTGCAGCAGCACTTCCTCAATAATAAGGGCCAAATCATGCTTTTCCTGCTCGTTCTTGGCCTCGTT
>DMMB01000045.1:447-656 GCA_003453215.1 Oscillospiraceae bacterium
ACCACCTGGTACTGGATGGTCTGTACCCCGCGGCGAATCTCATCCCGCAGCCGCTTTTCCACCATGTTGGAAAGCTGCTCCTCGGTGATCTCGGCGCCCACCTCCTGCATTTCTTCCTGCAGCTGGCGGCGGATTTTCTCCCGGCTCACCTGTACAAAGGGCGCCAGGTGCGTCAGCGAAATGGATTGCCCGCCGTACTGGTTGCTGGC
>DMMB01000045.1:994-1124 GCA_003453215.1 Oscillospiraceae bacterium
GCATGTGCTGGGCAAAGTAATCGCTGTCGTGGAAATGAATAATGCCCTCATTGTGGGCCTCCACAATATCCGGAGGCAGCAAAATGCGGTTGGTAATATCGCGGGAAACTTCACCGGCCATATAGTCGCG
>DMMB01000045.1:1380-1637 GCA_003453215.1 Oscillospiraceae bacterium
TTTTTATTGGAATTTTCCTGCTTGGCTTCCTCGTTGCAGCACTCAATGAGCGAAAGAATTTTCTCATCGGTGGTGTTGCTGCGGCGCACCAGGCTGCGGGTGTAGCGGTAGGTAATGTAACGCTTCGCCACTTCAAAGGCGCCATGCGCCATAATCTGCTTTTCCACCAGGTCCTGGATCTCTTCCACCGAAGGCGAACGGTTCATCTTCTGGCAGGCCAGGTCCACCGATTCCGCAATGCGGCGGATCTGCATCGG
>DMMB01000045.1:1870-6538 GCA_003453215.1 Oscillospiraceae bacterium
CGGATCTGCATCGGCGTCATGCGTTCGCTTTCCTCTACCACATCATTGGCCTTGGTAATCGCTGCTATAATTTTGGTAATATCAAAATCCACTTCCGAGCCGTTTCTTTTTATGACTTTCATGCGGCTAAATCCTCTCTTTCCCCTGCCTGGTATGCTTTCGCTTCCCAAACACAATATATGGGCGTCTTTTTGCACCCTCTACACAATATATTACACGATATGGGCTGCACTTGCAAGGCTTAGGGCAAGATAAATCCGCCCAAAAAACGGCCATGGTTTTAGCCAAGACGCACAAAAGGGAGCCCGGTCCCCGGCCGCGCTCCCCTTGGGATTGTATTTTTACCATATTTTTATCGTTCGTGCAGTTCCTCGTAACTGCGCAGATATTGCAGCGCCACTCCTCGCAGCGCCTCTATATCCGTATAGCCGTTTTGGTCCAGCCATTTCTCCAGCTGCTGCACCGTCTCGGTAATCACTCCATAACCGTCCAGCAGCGCCGAACCCAGCATCACGGTGGTTGCGCCCAGTTCTATGGCCTCTATTACATTTTCAGCCGCATTAAATCCGCCGGCCGCCGCCACCGGCAGGTTGGCATTTTGGCTCAGCGCCGCTATCGCCGAAAGGGTGATGGGCCGCACATTGGTGCCGCTGTACCCGCCATGGGTTGGCATCAGGGGACGGGCGTTCACAATGTCCACTCCGCTGATTCCGCGGATGCTCTCAATCGTACAAATTCCATCGGCCCCGGCTGCCTCCAGCGCCCGCAGGAATTTCTTATTATCTGCCACATAGTGCGGCAGGCGCACCATCAGCGGCAGCGCCACCTCCTTTTTTACCGCAGAAACCAAAGCCGCAATCAAATCCGGGCTGGTGTAAAGTTCCGCCAGCACCGGCCCTATGGGGGCATACAAATCCAGCTGCAGCGCATCTACGCCCATTCGCTCGGTCTTGCGGGCCACATAGGCCAGCTCGCTGGGGGTTGCCCCTCTTATCGAAGCAATCAGCCGGCAATCACCCAGCCGCAGTTTTTCCAGCATATCCTCCCACTGTTCCAGCGTTTTTGCGCTGTACAGCGAGGTGCTGAATACCGCACCGCCTTCGTGGTAGCAGCTCTGCGGCAGGCGGGGATATACCTCCAGGGAAATGGTCTCGGTCATCACCGCGCCTGCGCCGGCATCAATCGCCGCCTGCAGTCCCTCGACAGTCCCGGTCCATGGGCCCGCCGCGGCCAGCACCGGGTTTTTCAGTTCCATTCCCATAAATTGCGTATTCAGCTTGGCCATAAACTTTCCTTCCTTTTTATTCGAACAGTACATTGATGGGCTTTTCATTGCCGCAGCTGCGCCGGATTCTCAGCTTCGGCTGCAGCATCACTTCGCCGGGGGTCACTTCGCTGCCGGTATCCTCTATCACGTCAAAGAGCATTCTCGCCGCTATAATCCCCAGCCGGTAAATCGGCAAATCAATGGTCGTCAGCTCCGGGTCGCACAGGTTGCTCATCGGGGAATCGGTAAAGCCGGCCACCGCCAGCTGTTCCGGCACTCGCACGCCTTTTTCGTGCGCGGCCTTCAGCACCCCAAAGGCCTGTTCATCACTGGCGCAGAATACCGCCTCCGGCATCTCATTTTGCTCCAGCAGCTCCATCGCCTTGGCATAGCCGCCTGCCATACTGTTCGGGGCATTCAGCAGCAGGGCTTCCTCCCGCGGCACCGCTTCCTCCCGCAGGGCTTGTTCCCACCCTTGGCAAAAGCTGCTCATAAATTGCTGTGATACATTCTCAAACATCAGCCCAATGCGCCGGTGTCCCATTTCCAGCAGGTGGCGGGTCATACGGTAGCTTGCTTCCACAAAGTTGATATAGCAGCAGTTGTAGCGGTCGGTGGGGGCGCTGTCATATTTCCGGGCCAGCACCAGCGGCACCTGCCGCTCGCCAATCATTTCAATATCCTCTGGGAAGAAATCCCGCAGCGCCCAGATCGCCCCATCCAGCTTTTGTTCAAAGATGGTGCGGAGCTGTTGACTGCGCCGCTGCGGTTCCAGCGCTATGGGGCAGTACAGCACCGTATAGCCGCGCAGTCCGGCAATGGATTCCAGCCCGCTGCGAATATCGGAATAAAAGTAATAGTCCGCCTCGCTGAACAAAAAAGCAATCAGCCGCGAGCGGGAAGAAAGTCTGGATTCCACCGTCCATGCCGGCGAATAATTCACCTGCCGCATAACCTCCAGCACGTGCTCCCGGGTATCGGGCTGCACCAGCTGCGGATTGTTAATCACGCGGGAAACGGTAGCGATGGAAACACCGGCCAGGTTTGCCAGTTCTCTTATATTGATGTCCTCCACCTCCGTTTATTGATCCTGTTTTCTCTTATTTTATTATTATAAATCATTTTGTTTCATACCGCAATATATTCTTTCCATTCATTGAAAAAAGTTTCACAAATTTTATTCAATTTCTTTTAGTATTTCGCTAAAATTTTGCAGTTTTCCGCTAATATTTTTATTATCCATTGACTTTTTCCTTTTACCGGCGTATTGTAAAGATGTAAATTATGAAACAAGTTTCATATTGTTTCTGAAATAAAGGAGGTTATTGCTATGATCATCGGCAGCAGCCACGGCATTGGCGGCGGTCCCACCCAAACCGAAGTCATGTCCACCATTGTGGCCCAGCTGGAACCGATCCATGCGACCTGCATGGAGGAGGTCAACAAAAACATCGATCAGATCATTCAGTACATGGAAATCGGTGCCCGCGGCTTCCCCGGGTATGATCTGTTCGTATCCCCGGAATTTGGTGTACAGGGAATGCACCCGCTGGAGCGTCTCAAGGTGGTCCTCACGCTGGATTCCCCCGAGATCCAGCGTCTCAAAGATGCCTGCGCCCGTCTGCAGGTTTGGGGCATCTTCGGCGTCATTCTCAAATTGGAAGGCCACGATGCCCCCGGCAACTGCGCCATCATGATTAATGATAAGGGCGAAGTGGTTCACCAGTACTGCAAGATGAACCCCTGGATCCCCACCGAGCGCCATTACCCCGGCTGGGAATGCCCCGTTACCCCCGGCCCCAAGGGCAGCCGCATCGCCACCATCGTCTGTGCCGATGGCGACTATCCCGAAATCTGGCGCGAGGCCGCCTATAACGGTGCCAATGTGGTCGTCCGCATTACCCACTATATGAACCCCTGGGAGGAGCCCTGGAAGCTCACCAACCGCTGCGCGGCCTATTGCAATCAGGTTTACGTGGTCGGCGCCAACTGCTATGGCATGGAGCACGCCTGCGCTGCCTTCGGCAACAGCATGATTGTCAATCCCGATGGCAATATCGTCACCGAAGCCCCCATGATGGTTCCCTATCTGCTAAAGGCCGATCTGTACCCCGGCCTGGTGGATAAACTGCACGAAAGCAGCACCACCAATACTTTCCTGTACTCGTTCCGTCACCGCGGCGCCGCCTGCAAGGATCTGGGCGGCCACGGTGAAACCCGCAACCAGTACAAGGCCTACACTTTCGGAGGTGAGGAAAAATGATCATGAATCCGATGCCCTATATGCTCACTCTGCATTACATGGTACTGGCCATGCGGGAGATTACCTTCCCCATTACCAAGGCAGAGCTGCTGGAAAAGGTGGGCGATAAAATGATCCGCACCGGCCCCGAGGCTTACACGCCTTTCCGCGACATCATCAATAAGATGCCGATGGACGAGTTTTCCTGCGCGGCCGAATTCTACTGCAACCACAGCGCAAGCTGAGCCATTCTAAATAAAATCTGAGGAGGTTTCATTCCATGGCAAAAGAGAAAAAGGAATTGATCGTCGGCGTCAATGGCGATCTTTCCGATAACTTTACCACCCCCCAAAAGGCCGTTCTGGGCCTGCAGAATACCCTGGCTATGTGCGGTGTTATTCTGGTCCCCATCCTCTGCGGTCTCGATGTTTCCGTTACCCTGTTCTGCGCCGGTATCGGCACCATCATTTATCAGTTCATCGATAAAAAGATGGTTCCCGCCTTCCTCGGCGGTTCCTTCGCCATCATCGCCGGCGTTTCTGCCGTAGTCGGCGAAATGGGCATTCCCTACGCACAGGGCGGCATTCTGGGCATGGCAGTCTTTTATCTGCTGTTCGCTCTGCTGCTCAAGATTCTGGGCAAAGATCGCGTAGCCCGCGTATTCCCTCCCATCATTGTTGGTCCCATCATCATGGTTCTGGGTCTTTCTCTCGCCAGCGTTGGCGTGCAGGAAGCCGAAGCCAACTGGCCCATCGCTATCATCACCTTCCTCATTGCCGTTGGTGTTAATAACTTCTCCAAGGGCCTTACCCGCGTTATGACCATCATCATTGCGCTGGTCGGCGGTTACCTCATCTCCATTCCTTTCGGTCTGGTGGATTTCACCGCCCTGAAAGAGGCCGCCTGGGTTGGCGTTCCCTCCTTCACTCTGCCCAAGTTCAGCTGGAGAGCCATCGCCCTCATCGCCCCCTGCGCCATCGTTCCCTGCCTGGAGCACATCGGTGACGTTATGGCTGTCGGCACCGTTGTTGGCAAAGACTTCACCCACGAGCCCGGTCTGGATCGCTCGGTATTCGCCTGCGGCGTTTCCACCATCATTTCCGGCTGCCTCGGTGGTCCTTCCCTCACCATTCACAGCGAGAACACCGGCGTTCTGGCC
>DMMB01000045.1:6715-7378 GCA_003453215.1 Oscillospiraceae bacterium
GCGAGAACACCGGCGTTCTGGCCGTAACCCATCTGTACTCCCCCACCATCGTCCGCTTCGGCGCTCTGTGGATGGCTCTTCTCGCCTTCTGCCCCAAGTTCAATGCACTGTGCGGTTCCATCCCGCAGGCCGTTCTCGGCGGCGTTGGCATCCTGCTGTACGGCATGGTTACCTCCACCGGTATCCGCACCCTGGTTGATAACCACGTTGATTTCTCTCAGCCCCGCAACCTATGCATTGCCGCAGCTATCCTCATTCTGGGTGTGGGCGGTGCTGCCATCACTCTCGGCACCATCACCCTCAGCGGCATGGCTTTCGCCGCTATCGCCGGCATCATCCTGCACTTTGTACTGCCCGGCCGCGAGAAGATCTGATTAGCAACATCATTTTCTTCTCTCTTCTCTATAATGAAAAAAGCAGTTCCGCTGTGGTTCATCTCCACAGCGGAACTACTTTTCTATATACCCTTTTCTTCTATCACAGCACCATCAGCAGCGTCCCCGCCCCGACGAGCACACATCCAATCAGCGATTTGGGGGTAAATTTTTCGTGCAGGAATACAAATGCCAGCACCAGGGTAAAAATAACGCTCAGCTTGTCAATCGGCACCACTTTACTGGCTTCTCCTATCTGCAGCGCCCGGTAATAGCACAGCCAGGAAGC
>DMMB01000045.1:7581-8353 GCA_003453215.1 Oscillospiraceae bacterium
TAGCACAGCCAGGAAGCACCGGTTGCCAGCCCGGAAAGGATCAAAAATAGCCAGCTCTTTGGGCTGATGCCGGAAATACCACCCTGGGTATTGGTGAGGAACACCATTCCCCAGGCCATCAGCAGCACCACCCCGGTGCGGATCGCCGTTGCCAGGTTGGAGTTCACCCCTTCAATGCCCACCTTGGCCAGAATCGAAGTCAATGCTGCAAATATTGCCGAAAGCAGCGCAAATACCAGCCACATGCCATTTCCTCCTGCTGTCTTTTGCTTTGTTTTGTTTCCTTCTGCTGTCATTGTTTCTTTCCCCTCAGCATTTTTATCGCTTCGGTCGCTGCCAGCGCTCCTTCATAAACTGATTTGCACACCTGCAGCATTCCACCGGTACAGTCCCCGGCCGCGTACAGCCCCGGAATTCCGGTCTGCATCTTTTCATCCACTACAATCCGTCCATTTTCCACCGGGGCGCCCAGCTTGCGGGCCAGTGCCGCGCTGCCGGCCACACCCAGCGCCACAAAGAGTCCTTCCACCGGCCGCGTTTCTCCATTTTCCAGCCGCAGAGCGTTCACGTTCGGTTCTCCCTCCACCGCTGCCAGCTTTTCGGTGCATCGTTCCACCTCTTCCGGAAAATCCGCCGTCAGCGGCTCCCCATTGGTACACAGCAGCACCTTCCCCGCCAGCGGCAGCAGGGCTTGTACCTCATGCAGGGCATATTCTCCATTGCCCAGTACCGCCGCCGTTTTTCCGCGGTAGAAAAAGGCATCGCAGGTGGC
>DMMB01000045.1:8538-9220 GCA_003453215.1 Oscillospiraceae bacterium
GCATCGCAGGTGGCGCAGTAGCTTACCCCACGTCCCTCGTGCTCGGCCAGCCCGGCTATTTTGGGGGCAATGCGTCCGGTTCCGGTGGTCAGAATGACCGCATCCGCCGGGTAATCTCCCGCTGTGGTCTGCACCACCAGGGAGTGCGCATAGTCCAGCCCCACCACTTCCGCCGCAACAAATACCGCGCCAACAGCTTTGGCTCCGGCTACACCGCGCCGGTACAGCTCCGCCCCGGTAATTCCCTCCTCAAAGCCATAGTAGTTTTGGATCAGCTCCGCCTTTTGCAGCGCCCCGGCGCCCATGCTGATCACCGTCGTTTCCATTCCGGCCCGGGCCGCATATAGGGCGGCGCTGCACCCTGCCGGTCCCGAACCCACAATGACAATTTTGCTCATATTATATGGTCCTTTCTGCCGCTTTCCCTCGGTAAGGGAGTGTGGAGCAATGTTCCGCCCCTATTGTATCACTTTTTCTCTATATTACAACTCCCCTTTCTGTGTCCTCTAACATATCGTCCAAATAAAATCCTCGTTTTAGTGCATATCCTCTAAAAGTACATCCATTCCCGCGCAAATTCCCCCTACTTCGCCAAAAGTAAAAAAATCTTCAAAAATACTGTTGACTTTCGCAAGTAGAAGTGCTAAAGTACAAACAACAAAAACAAAGGCATTGACCGGAA
>DMMB01000045.1:9421-9707 GCA_003453215.1 Oscillospiraceae bacterium
AAAAACAAAGGCATTGACCGGAAAAAAGTAATTCACCCCAAAATCTACAGAGAGTTGCCGGAAGCTGCGAGGCAATGATGAGTCAGGTGAAAGAAGTACCTTCTGGTAGCCGCGCACCGAACATCCCATAAAGACAGTAGGCTGCGCCGGGTTCGACCGTTACATCGTGCGGACAGTGTTAGCTGCCCAAGGAGGGACTTGCCCGTAAGGGGAGTCCGAAGCAGAGTGGTACCGCGATAAAAGCCTTTATCGTCCCTGTATTTTCCGGAGTAGTCTGGAAAATGCG
>DMMB01000045.1:9938-11114 GCA_003453215.1 Oscillospiraceae bacterium
GACTTTTTGTTTTTGCTGAGCTTCCCCCTATGGCACGGCCGGCCGCGGGGGATTCAGATACATTTCGTTTTCAACCAATCAGAAAAGTAAAGACAAGGAGCAATTACTATGAAGTGCAAAAAGATCTTAGCGGCAGCTGCCGCCTGTCTCATGGTCGCCGGCCTTACTGCCTGCGGCAACAACAATTCTACCCCCACCCCTTCCAATGACGGCGAAAAGGTTTTCCAGATCGGCATTGTTCAGCTGGTTGAGCACAACGCCCTGGATGAGGCCACCCGCGGTTTTAAGGAGTTCCTCACCGAAAAGCTGGGCGATAAGGTTCAGTTCAATGTACAGAACGCCCAGGGTGAGCAGACCAACTGCACCACCATCGTCAATCAGTTCGTCGCTTCCAAAGTGGATCTCATCATGGCCAACGCCACCAATGCTGTAAAGGCTGCCCGCGAGGCCACTTCCGATATTCCTGTGGTAGGCACCAGCGTAACCGATTATGTTGCCAGCGGCCTGGTAGCCAGCAACGAAGCCCCCGGCGCCAATGTCACCGGTGCTTCCGATATGAACCCCGTTTCCGTTCAGGTTCAGCTGATGAAGACCCTCTGCCCTGATGTAAAGACTGTCGGCATCGTCATCAATTCCGGCGAAGAGAACTCCGCCATTCAGGCCGAAGAAGCCAAGGCTGCTTTCGAAGCGGAAGGTTTCACGGTTAAGATCTACTCCGTTGCCGATACCAATGAGATCCAGACCGTTGTTACCGCTGCCTGCAATGAGGTCGACGCTTTCTATGAGCCCACCGATAACCTCATCGCCGCCAATGTTCCCACCATGAGCAACATCACCACTGCCGCCGGCAAGCCCGTCATCTGCGGTGAGGGCGGCATGTGCAACAGCGGCTTCCTGGCCACCTACGCCATCAGCTACTACGAGCTGGGCCGCGCCGCCGGCCAGCAGGCCTACGATATCCTGGTCAATGGCGCCGATCCCGCCACTACCCCCATTTTCTTCTTCGATGTCAGCCAGCTCACCCTGGTCGTCAATGAGCAGAACGCTGCCGATCTCGGCATCACCATTCCCGAATCTCTCAAATAATTCTAACGATTAAAGAGGTCACACCATGAATCCGATTGCGCTGCTTAATTCCCTGCCCGGCGCCCTGGCACAGGGCCTTATCTGGGGCAT
>DMMB01000074.1:0-11835 GCA_003453215.1 Oscillospiraceae bacterium
CAACTTGTTATTGCAATTTGCGTTTATTCTTCTGTTTGATTTTTGGCGGCTTCTAATTCCTTGAACTTGGCCTGCATGGTGGGGTTGTTTTTGGTCAGGCGTTTGACGGAAAGTTCCTGGGCTTTGTTATTGGCCAGGCGCAGGTTGTCTTCGGAGGAAAGCAGCGCTTCTTTGGTCTTTTGCAGGTGGGTAATGGTTTTATCAATTTCCTCAATGGCGGTTTTGAACTTCCGGCTGGCCAGATCATAATTGCGGCCAAAGCGCGCCTTAAAGTCGTTCATTTCCTCCTCAAAGTGGGAAATATCGATATTTTGATTACGGATCTCGGCCAACTGCTGGCGATATTCCACCGTGTGCAGTGCCGAACCCCGCAGCAGCGTGATGAGAGGAATGAAGAACTGCGGGCGGATGACATACATTTTGGGATAACGATAGCTGACATCGGTAATTCCGGTGTACAGTTCACTGTCCGGCTCCAGCAGAGAAACCAATACTGCATATTCACAGCCCTTTTCCTGCCGGTCTTTATCCAGCTCTTTGAAGAAGTCCTCGTTCTTTTTCCGGGTGGCGGTGGTGTCCATCTCGTTCTTCATCTCAAACATGATGGAAAGAAATTCGATGCCGTCCTCGGTGCTTTCGCGGAAAATATAATCCCCTTTGCTGCCGGTGCGGGCGTCATTGTCTTTTTCAAAGTACGCATGGGGAAAAGCGGCCATGCGCAGGCGGTTAAATTCAATTTCGCAGTGCTGTTCCAGCGTTTCCCCCACCATCTTGGTGGAAAGACGGGTTTTAAGGTCCTTGTAATAGGCAATAACCTCATCTTTGCTGCTGAGCTCACGTTTGTAGCTTTCCCGCAGTTCCTGTTCCTTTTCCCGGCTGGCTGCCGCCGCCTCTTTCAGTTTATAGGTCAGTTCGGCAATTTCCTGTTGGCGCAGGTTCAGTTCGTCCTTTTTCTCGGAGTCCGCTTTTTGAAGCGCCAATTCCCGCTCGGTTTGGGCGGCATTCAGGCGCGCCTGCAACTCGGTGATGGTCTTTTCCCGGGCGGAAAGATCGGCCGTCTGCTGTTCCAGGGCTTCTTTGATGGCCAGTTCCCGCTGGGTCTGCTGGGCGGCTAACTGTGCTTTCAGTTCAGCAATCTGCTGCTGCAGTTGGGCTTCCGCCTCTTGCTGGGCTCGGGCCGCTTCGGTGCGTACCAGTGCAAGGTCTTTTTCCTTTGCGGCGGCCAGCTGCTTTTCCCGCTGGGCCAGTTCCCGGTGAAATTCTTCATCCCGCACCTGGCCCACTATGGCGGCATAGCCGGATTCATCAACGGTAAAAACTTCGCCGCATTTGGGACATTTAATCTCATGCATAGCCGTTCCTCCTGCCAGACTTACCCGTTGTGCTCCATGGCGTGACGTTTGATGGCCTCCGTGGAGGCATCGCTGATGACGTGCTCCATTTTGCAGGCGTCCTCAGCGGCTGTTTTTTCATCCACGCCCAGGTTAACCAAAAAACGGGTGAGAAGGCGGTGCCGCTCGTAGATTTTTTCCGCTACGGCCCGGCCGGATTCGGTAAGAGTGATGCCGCCGTCTTCCGCTACAAGGATATAGCCTCCCTGCTTTAAAATGCCGACGGCGCGGCTGACGCTGGGTTTGGAATAGCCCATCTCCTCGCCGACATCGATGGCGCGGACGAAGCCAGTGCGCTGGCTGAGAACAAGGATGGTTTCCAGATACATTTCGCCGGATTCTTGCAGGGACATAAGGGCACCTTCTTTTCTTGAGTTGGGATATATTTATTAAAGGATAGCACAAAATGCTGTCGGTTGCAAGGGAAGGAAGGAAAAGAAAAACTCCCCGCCCAAAGGCAGGGAGAATGGAGCTGGAAACGTGACTTGAACACGCGACCTGCTGATTACGAATCAGCTGCTCTACCGGCTGAGCTATTCCAGCAAAAAACCGTATTTTTAAGGTACCTATGGTATTCTATCACACCCCAAACAAAAAATCAATCAAAATTCATGCACAGTTCATTTACTTTCGCAGCGGGGGGCACTATAATATAGAACATAACCCATCTTAACGGAGAATAAACGGAATGAAGAGACTGACGGCGCTGCTGTTGGCAGCGATGATGATAATAACAACCGGCCTGATTGCGCCGGCCATGGCGGCGGAGGATGATGTACCGGAAACCTACAGCAATGCCTATGTGGTGATGGATGCCAAAACCGGGCAGGTGCTGCTGCAAAAAAATATGTACGAAAAAAAGTATCCGGCCAGTATTACCAAAATACTGACGGCGGCACTGGGGCTGACCTACGCCAAGCCGGAAGACAGCATTACCGTTTCGCAGGAAACGGTAAACGATATATGGAAATGGGGAGAAACTACTCATATTGCACTGGAACCCGGAGAAATCATTACGCTGAAGGACGCCCTGTATGGGGCAATGGTGGAATCCGCCAATGACTGTGCCAATGCCATAGCGCAGGCGGTCAGCGGCAACCTGGAAGAATTTGCGGAACTGATGAATCAGCAGGTGGCGGCGCTTGGGCTAAGCGATACACACTTTACCAATGCGCATGGTCTGCCGGATAATGATCATTATACGACCGCCTATGATATGGCCCGTATCACACGCTGGGCAATGAGTGTCCCCGGATTTGAGGAATACTTCTGCGCAACGGAATATACCATTCCCAAAACCAATAAAAAAGATGTGGTGCGTAATATCGGCACCCATCACCATATGCTGGTGGAAAGCGCCTACTACTACCCTTATGCCAAGGGCGGCAAGCTGGGCTGGACCACAGAGGCGCAGCATACGGCAGTGACCTGGGCGGAAAAAGACGGGCTTTCGCTGCTGTGCGTTGTGCTGGATTGCAGCGATAAGTGGGGCAAGTACAAAGATACCATGGCGCTGTTTGATTATTGCTTTGAGCGATACAGCATGGTATCGGTAAAAACCGATGAAATAGCGGCATATGATATTCCAGTAGGCAGCCTGACCAATACGGCCGGAATGGTACATATAGCGGCAACAGGCGATCTGGATGTATTGGTGCCCAAGGGAACGGCAGTGGAAAGCATTGCCCTGAAATATAACATTCCCAGCCGATATAAGGTGGGGGAGCGAATTGACCCACAGGTGGAACTATGGTGCGGCGGGGAACTGGTGGGGACTTTCCCCATGGAATATACGGTGGAAACCTATGCCCCGGTGGAGGATGTATCCACAGAGAATACAACCGGCAACACCGTGGGTTCGGTGGTACTGACGGTGCTCAAATGGATCGGCATTGTACTGGGCGCGCTGATTGTGATCCTGTTTGTGCTGCGGGCCTATTTTATGGCGCGCCGCCGGCGCCTGGCCAAACGCCGCCGCAGGACGCAGAACCGACGAGCGAACTGAATATTCGGCAAAAAATATAGGGTAGGCCGCTGGGTCTGCCCTATATTTATGCAACTGTACAAATATGGGGAAATTGCAAGCTTTACTGCAAATTGACTGGACAGCCGACGGCAAAATGAGTTAAAATAAAACCGTATATGATGAAATAAAGTGGGCGGGTGGAGACCCGAAGGAGAAAAAGACATGGATATTTTTGCGCTTCTGCGTCTGGTGCTGGGCCTGGCATTTTTCCTGTATGGTATGAATGTAATGTCCAGCAACCTGGAAAAGATGGCAGGCGGCAAGCTGGAACAGCTGCTGAAAACAATGACAGCCAGCCCATGGGTAAGCCTGCTGCTGGGTGCCGCTATTACCATTGCAGTGCAGTCCTCTTCGGCGGTTACGGTTATGCTGGTGGGTCTGGTCAATTCCGGTATTATGAAATTCGGCCAGACCTTGTATGTCATCTTCGGTGCCAATATCGGTACGACGCTTACCGCATGGATCCTTTCCCTTTCCGGCATTCAAACCGGCAATGTATGGCTGAAAATGCTGAAGCCGGAAAACTTTTCTCCCATTCTTGCCATCATTGGCGTAATTATGATGATGGCGAGCAAAAATGATAAGAAAAAAAGCATTGGCACCGTATTGGTGGGCTTCACTATCCTGATGTACGGCATGGTGGTGATGAGCGCTGCAGTAAGCCCTTTGGCAGAAATGCCGGAATTTTCCGCCATTCTGGCCGGATTGCGCAATCCGCTGCTGGGCCTTGTGGTGGCCACGCTGTTCACTGCGGTAATCCAGAGTTCGGCGGCCTCGGTGGGTATTTTGCAGGCATTGGCGTTAACCGGCAGCCTAACCTACGAAATGGTCATCCCCATGGTAATGGGGCTCAATATTGGTACCTGCGCTACTTCGCTCATTTCCAGCATCGGTACCAGCTATAAGGCCAAACGGGTAGCGGTCATCCATTTTTCCATCAAGGTGATCGGCACACTCATTTGCCTACCGCTTTATTTGCTATTGTGCTCGGTTTTAAAGCTGGATTTTGTACAGAATGCCGTAACGCCATGGAATATCGCCATGGTACACACCATCTACAATCTGGCCATTACGGCTATTCTGATGCCCTTTACCAAGTACCTGGTCAAGCTGGGCAAGTGGCTGGTAAAGGCCAAGGACGAGGAAACCCCCAAAGATGCCATGCAGTATGCGCCCGACCTGCTATTGCTGCGTTCTCCTTCGGTGGCTCTGCAGGAGTGCGATCACTATACCTTCCGCATGGCGGCCACCGCGCGGGATTCGCTGGAACGGGCCATTTCACTGATTGGCGCCTACAATGAGCAGGATGCCGAAGTGGTGCTGCAGCAGGAAGATACGCTGGATCTGTACGAAGACCGTTTGGATACCTATTTGGTGTACCTTTCGGCACAGGCACTTTCTCAGCCGGATAGCCGCCGCGTGGGTAAAATGCAGCACGCCATTGGCGATTTTGAACGGTTGGGCGACCATGCCGTAAATCTGGTAAAGGCCGGAAAAGAGCTGGAAATCAAGTCGCTGTTTTTCTCGGAAGAGGCCCGGCGGGAACTGCGGGTTCTTTCGGCGGCAGTGCGGGAAATTCTGCAGTTGACAACCGATTGCTATATCAATACGGACCATGAAATGGCTCACCATGTAGAACCGTTGGAGCAGGTAATTGATGGCCTGACCAAGGAAATCAAGCAGCACCATTTGGCGCGGCTGCAGGCAGGGCGCTGCTCCATCGAATTGGGCTTTATCCTGACCGACCTGCTGACCGACTACGAGCGCATTTCCGATCATTGTTCCAATATTGCCGTAGCAGTAATAGAGCTGCAGCACGAGGCACTGGATTCTCACCGCTACCTGAACGAGATGAAGCGCGACAGCGATGCATTCCGCCAGATGTATGTGGAGTTCCGCGAAAAATATATCCTGCCGGAATCGGCATTCATTCAAAAACAGACGGAGCAGTACCGTTAAATGGAAAAGGGGACCTACGGGTCCCCTTTTTGTAAGGATTTTTCCCAATATGGGTCGCCTGTCCCGAATTAACATCTTGTTCACACTTTACCGATGGAAAAGAATCGACACAGATGATATAATACCTCTTACAACTTTTTTGCAAGAAAACAGGAACGGGGAAAAGGAGAAGCTTATGACGCTGATGACGCCAATTCTGATCTGTTTGGTGGTAATGGCCATTCTGGGGCTGCTGTGGCTGCTGGCCCCGGCGGCTGCCCTGCAGGCAACCATTTCGGTAGGAGTAATTGCAGTGCTGGGAATCAGCGGCGGGATCATTGGCGAATGGCTGCCCCGCCGTTGGTTCCACTGGGAAAAGTCCCCCTGGAAAGCCTATGCCTGGGAGAAAAACGGAAAGGTATATGAAAAGCTGGGAATCCGCAAATGGAAGGAAAAGGTGCCGGATAAAAGCCGCTGGGGCGGGCGGGAATACGCCAAGACGATCCGCGGACAGAACGATATGGAAAATACTATCCGCCTATTGCAGGAAACCTGTGTAGCGGAATTGATCCATTGGGTGCTGATGCTGGCAACACCGCTGGTATTTGTTTTTGCCCACGGGCCGATGGCCATCCTGGTGGTTGCGCTGTATGGCCTTTCCCACATTCCCTGCATCATTATCCAGCGCTATAATCGCCCCAGATTGTGCACGTTGCTGAAGCGCTGCCAGAGAAAAGGGGGCGAAACAGCGTGAAGATCCTGATTTTATCCTGTAATACCGGCGGAGGGCACAATGCAGTTTCGGCGGCACTGTGCCGCGAATTAGAAGCCCGGGGCCATACCTGTACGGTAGCGGATGCCTTATCCTTTGGCCCCAAACATTTTTCAGAGGCGATCAGTCACCTGCATACCATTGCCTACCGCTATTTCCCCAAAATTTATGGGATGGGATACCGCAAAAAAGAGGAACGGGTGCTGGGGGAGGATGAGACCTCCTTTGAGTACAAGATGAATGCCATCTGTGTGCCGCACCTGTACCGCTATCTGCTGGAAGGCGGCTTTGATGCGATTGTAACGCCGCACGTTTTCCCGGCGGAGATGCTAACCCGACTGCGCCGCAAATACGGGCATACCAAGCCATTTTATTTTATAGCAACCGATTATACCTGCAGTCCATGTGTGGATGAGATTATGCCGGATTACTGGATTATTCCGGATAAACGGCTTATCCCGGAGTTTACCGCAAAGGGAATTCCGGAAGACCGATTGCTGCCATTGGGAATTCCCACCAACCCGGCCATGACAACCCATGTAGAAATGATGACGGCCCGCCGGCAGCTGCACTTGCCCCCCACTGGAAAAATGGTGCTCATTATGAGTGGTTCCATTGGGTGCGGACCTATGACGCAGCTGGCGCTGAAGCTGCTGCGGCATTTGTCACGGGATACCTTTGTGGTGGTCATCTGCGGCAAAAATAAGGGCGACCTGAAAGATTTACAGCGGATTGCCAAGTATCGGGACCGGTTGTATCCGGTGGGCTATACCGATCATATGGACCTGTACTATTCGGCGGCCAATGTGGCAGTGGGCAAACCCGGCGGGCTTTCCTGTACGGAGTTGGCTCTGAAAGGTGTTCCGGCGGTACTGATGCTGAGCGTGCCGGGCTGCGAAAGCCGCAATCTGGAATTTTTTACCCGCTATGGCATGGCACTGGGGACCGAAAATGTGCGGGATACCATTACAGAGGTGCGGCATCTGCTGGAAAACAATGCGCTGCGGCTGCATATGAATGCTTCTCAGCGCAGCATTCCCCGGCGAGCAGGGGAAATGGTGATGGATCTCATCGAAACGGGAGTACCGCCCGAAACAATAATGTAAAATGCAGAAAAGGGAGCCTTTCGGCTCCCTTTTTGCGTGGGGAAATGGGGTTTAGTTGCAGCCGCATCCACAACCGCCGCCACAGCCGGTGCCGGTGGTATCGCCGCAGCCGCAGCTGCGATAAGCGGAGATGCTGGTAGCATTGCCGCCGGTCAGCCACAGCCAAACCAGAATAAGAATGATGATCCACCACCAGTTATTGCCGCAGCCGCAGCTGCCGCCGCATCCACAAGAATTGCAGCCCATAGTGTATCCTCCTATCGGTTAAAATGGTTAAAAGATGTTAATTGCAGCCACAGCCGCAGTCGCCGCAGCCACTGCGCCCGCCGCCGCATGTATTGCAGCCGCACCCACAGCCAAGACCGCCGCTGCTAAGCAGCCAGATGACGAGGAGAATAATGATAAGCGTGGTGTCATTCAGGCAAATGCCAAAGAGACTGCGGTTGCTATCGGCCGGACAGCTGGTATTGCAACAGTTACCAAACATAATAGGAAAGCCTCCTTTTCATTGGGATCACCCCATCCTATGCGGCGGGGAGATTTTGGTGCGGCGTTTATTTTTTTGTACACAGCCAATATTACCATTGTCTTATTAACCAGGAAAAATATAAAGGAGGGGAGACCCCATGAACCAATACAATGGTTTTACCCCACGCGCCGCTGCGGCGCTTTGTGGGGCGCAGCAGGCAGCTCAGCGGGCGGGGCATACCTATATTGGCAGCGAACATCTATTTTTAGCGCTGGTGCAGGAAGGAGCCGGTGCGGCCTATACATTGCTTTCCCAGCGGCGGGTAACGGCCGGTAAAACGGAACGCGCGCTGCTGCAGATGGTGGGGCGGGGCCACCCAACCCTGCTGGAAGCGGAGGAAACCACGGTGCATTACCGGGCAGCGGTGGAAGAAGCGCTGCGGGAGGCGCAGACGGGAGGCTTTTTACAGGCGGGAACAGAACACCTGCTGCTGGCACTGTGCGGCCAAAAAGACTCCGGGGCGGTGCGCCTGATGAATAAACTGGCGGTGGATATTTCCGATCTGACCGTTGCCTTGCGGGAAACCATCCGGCTGGAGCAGTGTGAACAGAATAACGATAAAATCCCCAAAGTAATGGGCAAACCCCAGCGCCCGGCACGCAGCGTCATGCTGGATCGTTTTGGCCGCGACCTGACGGAACAAGCTCGTCTGGGGAAGCTGGATCCGGTGATCGGGCGGGAAAGGGAAACCGAGCGGCTGCTGCAGATCCTTTCCCGGCGTTCTAAGAATAACCCTTGCCTGATAGGAGAAGCGGGTGTGGGCAAAACGGCGGTGGTGGAGGGCCTGGCACAGCGCATTGCGGAAGGGCGTGTGCCCTCTCCCCTGATGGAGAAACGGGTGATTACGCTGGATTTGCCGGCCATGGTGGCAGGAACCAAATACCGCGGCGATTTTGAAGAACGAATTCGCTCCATTATCGAAGAGGTGGCCGCCGCCGGCGATGTCATTTTATTTATTGATGAAATTCACACGATTATGGGTATCGGCGCGGCAGAAGGCGCCGTGGATGCCGCCAATATCATGAAGCCTAAGCTGGCGCGCGGAGAGCTGCAGGTCATTGGGGCAACGACTATAGCCGAATACCGCAAAACGATCGAAAAGGACGGTGCATTGGCCAGAAGATTTCAGAGCGTACTGGTGGAAGAACCAACCGAAGATCAGACCAAGGAAATTCTGCGGGGATTGCGCCCCCGGTATGAGCAGCACCACGATATGTTGATTACCGAAGACGCATTGGAGGCGGCCATTCGGCTTTCGGTGCGGTATTTTCCCACCCGCTTTTTGCCGGATAAAGCGCTGGATCTGCTGGATGAGGCGGCGGCCAGGCTGCGCATTGGCCGGGCAGCAGCCAGAAGCCCCATGCGGCGCTTGACGTTGACCCAACGGGAGGTGCAGCAGGCGGCCGCGGCGATGACCGGCCTTGCGGTGGGGCAGAAGCTGACGGCGGAGCGGCTGGAAAACGGTCTGCGCCAGAGCATCATAGGACAGCAGGAGGCGGTAGAGACGGTGATCCACGCTATACTGCGCAGCAGTGCCGGGCTGCGGGATCCCAGGCGACCAATCGGCAGCTTTTTGTTCCTGGGTCCCAGTGGGGTGGGAAAAACGCAGCTTTGCTATGCGTTGGGCAAAACGCTGTTCGGCAGCGAGGAGAACATTATTAAGCTGGATATGAGCGAATACCGGGAACCGCACAGTATATCCCGGCTGATTGGCGCACCGCCCGGCTATGTGGGCTGCGAGGAGGGCGGGGTGCTGACCGAAGCGGTAAAAAAACACCCAATGAGTGTGGTGGTCTTCGATGAGATTGAAAAAGCACATCCGGATCTTTACAATCTGCTGCTGCAGATTATGGAGGATGGCCGCTTGACCGATGGACAGGGGCGGCTGGCGGTATTCAGCAATACGGTGGTCATCCTGACCAGCAATCTGGGGGCCGAGGCGATGCTGCGGCGGCAGACAATGGGCTTTGGCAATGGAGAAACCGATGCCAAGGCCGCGGTATTGGCCAAATTGCGGGAGCATCTCCGGCCGGAACTATTGGGACGGTTGGATGAGACCATTCTGTTTCAGCCTTTGCAAAAGGAAGAACTGCGTCAGATTACCACGCTGCTGCTGGAGGGGGTACGCAGCCGCCTGCGAGAGCAGGAAATTGGCGTGGAGTTTGCACAGTCCCTGGTGGAACACATCGTGCAGGGGGCCGAAGAAGGCCCCTATGGAGCGCGGCCGCTGCGCCGGTTGGTGCGCACAATGGTGGAGGATCCGCTGACCGAGCGGCTGTTATCCGGAGAAATGCGTGCAGGGGATATTCTGCGCTGCAGTTGGGAACAGAATGCCCTGCAGCTGCAGCAGCAGGTGCCGGCCATGCCTTGAGGCAGCGGAGGATTTGTTCCTTTTGGAAGATTGTAAAAAGATGTCGCTTTACAGATGCGGCATCTTTTTTTATAATAGGGAAGTAAATACACAAAAAAGGAGACCCCAAAATGGAAAACAAAATTTTTACTTTACATAAAACGGTTACCGAAGCGGATACTGCCGCCTGCGTAGGCAGCGGCAGCCTGCCGGTATTGGCTACGCCGGTACTGATTGCCTGGATGGAGGCCGCAGCCTGCAGCTGTTGCGGCGAGCTGCTGGAAGAAGGAACCACCAGTGTGGGGACAGAAATGAATATGCGGCACACTGCTGCCAGCCCGGTGGGAATGAAAGTGACCGTTACAGCAGAGCTGACGGCAGTGGAGGGGAGAATGCTTTCTTTCCGGGTGATGGCAGAGGATGCGGCCGGCCCCATCGGGGAGGGAACCCACACCCGCGCCATCGTGCGGTCGGAACGCTTTATGGAAAAGACCAATGCCAAGCTCTCCCAGTGAGGAAAACAGGATGACCGTTGCAACTGCTCCGAAACAAAATAAAATAATGAAGCGCGGTGCCGTGATAGCCTGCACGATACTGACCTTGCTGACTCCGTTGGGATTATTGCTCATTCACTGGGCCCGCGACCATGCCGAAACCGTGGAGCGCCTGTACAGCCGCGGCTGGTATCATGGAATGGCAACGGTGCTTACGGCCATAACCGGCGGGATCCCCTTTTCTGCCATGGAAGTTATTTTGCTTCTGCTGGGGATCGTTATTATTCTGTTCCTTTTCTTTTGGGTTCGGGAAGCGATTCGCCAAAGAGGGCGTTGGTGGTTGGTTTGCCTCAAACGGTTATGGATCATAGCTTCGGCGGCCTCTGCGGTTTTCTTCTGGTTTATCCTTACCGGGGATCTTAATTATTACCGAATTCCAGTAGGACAAAGTTTGGGTCTGTCAACCGAGGCAACCGATGTGGAAACGCTGCGCTCCCTGTGTAATTTGTTGGCGGAACAGGCAGGGCAGCTACGTTTGCAGTGCGGGGAGGATGCACAAGGCGTTTTTGCTTCTGCGGTATCTTATACGGAATTAGCAAATACGGCTTCCGAAGCGGTGACAGCACTGGATGAAATCTACGGGGTGCAGTTATTTGACCTGGCGGAACGGACCCGGCCTAAAGCCATGTATTTTTCGGAGGTTATGAGCTATATTCAGCTGACCGGCGTTATTTTCCCCTATATTTCGGAACCGAATATCAATGTACATCAGCCGGCCTATGGAATATCTTCTACCATGTGCCACGAACTTTCTCACATCTGCGGCTTTATGCGGGAGGATGAGGCGAATTTTATTTCCTACCTGGCCTGCTACAATAGCAGCAGTGTGGAGCTGCAGTACAGCGGCACTATGATGGCTTTAATTCATGCCACCAATCGTCTGTACCGCTACGATTCGACGGCCTGGCAGGAGATAGAGAAGCAGCTGCCAATGGGCGTTTTGCGGGATCTGGCAGTAAACAGCCGTTACTGGAAAAAGTACGAGACGCCGGTGGGAGAAACCGCCGATCGTTGGAACGATGCCTATTTAAAAGCAAATGACCAGACCGATGGTGTGCAGAGTTATGGCCGCATGGTGGATTTGCTGATCGCCTTTTACCGGGCACAGGGAGCCATTTGAGCGGGTTCCTGTAAAGTTCCTGCAAACCGGAAAAACCGGCCCGCAGGGC
>DMMB01000074.1:12063-12547 GCA_003453215.1 Oscillospiraceae bacterium
GGCAGCCACAGGCTGCCGCGCAGCGCTTTTGCGCTGCGGCCCTGCGGGCCTCTGTTTTTGCAAGTTAATACTCCGCAAAATTTCATTTTTGGGTTGACAAATGCCTGCTGCCGTCCTATACTTGCAGATATATTTTTGATGCAAAGGAGAACGGAACTATGAGTAAGGTGTTTATTCCGGAAGGGTACCACAGCTGTCTTTCCCTGTATGATACCCAAAAGGCCATTAGCCTCATTAAACGGGTGTTTGAGGACACCCTTTGCGGAAATCTCAATCTTAGCCGTGTTTCGGCGCCGCTGTTTGTAGAAGCTTCCACCGGCCTGAATGATGACCTGAGCGGGGTAGAACGTCCGGTCTCCTTCGATGTGCCGGATATTGGCCGGGATGCTCAGGTGGTTCATTCTTTGGCCAAGTGGAAACGCCTGGCGCTGCACCGCTATGGGTTCCGCCCCGGCAAGGGCCTTTATACCGATATGAACGCCAT
>DMMB01000074.1:12747-19502 GCA_003453215.1 Oscillospiraceae bacterium
ACCGATATGAACGCCATCCGCCGCGATGAAACGCTGGATAACATCCATTCTATTTATGTGGATCAGTGGGACTGGGAAAAAGTTATCACACCAGAGGAACGCAATGCCGCCTATTTGAAGTCCACAGTGCAAAGCATTGTCGATGCGATTGTTTCCACGCAGCGCACCCTGCGGGCCATTTACCCGCAGCTGAATACTGTTCCGGATCTGGTACCGGAGGTAACGTTCATCACAACACAGGAGCTGGAAGACCGATACCCGGAGATGACCCCCAAGGAGCGGGAAAATGCCATTGCCAAAGAATACGGCACCGTCTTTCTGATGCAGATTGGCGGCGCATTGCGCAGCGGAAAACCTCACGATGGCCGCGCTCCCGACTATGATGACTGGTCCCTGAATGGCGATCTGCTGGTTTACAATAAGGTATTGGGAACCGCCTTCGAGCTTTCTTCGATGGGGATTCGTGTGGATCCTGCCGCGTTGGATCGTCAGCTGAAAATAGCAGGCTGTGAAAACCGCCGCACACTGCCGTTCCACCGTATGCTGCTGGCCGGGGAACTGCCGCTTACCATTGGCGGCGGCATCGGCCAGTCCCGGCTTTGTATGTTCCTGATGGGAACGGCGCATATTGGCGAAGTGCAGTCTTCGGTTTGGGATAACGATACCATGAAAAAGTGCGAGGAGGCCGGAATTATCCTGCTGTAAAAATGAAAAAACCAATCAATGGGCTGCCCGGCGGGAACGTCGGGCGGCTCTTTTTATGGGAATAGGCATATCGGCAAGGCAGCAGCCATAAAGAAAAAAGAGGGGGAGTGCGCTTGAAAAAATTTTGGATAATTGCGCTGGCTGCCGTACTGCTGTTGGGAGCGGCCGCTTGCGGCCGAAAAGAAACATCCCCAACAGCAACACTCAAAGCCGATACCACGCCGGAGCAGATGGTCAAGGAGCTTTCGGTACGATATGACCTGCCGGAAAGCATGAAGCTGGAAAATACAGCAGATCTGGCAGCATTGCTGCAAATCAAGGAAAAATACCTGCTGCAGGGCTATGGCCGCGTGGCAGCGCCGGAGGATAATCCCCAGCAAATTCTGTTGGTACAGTCGGCCCCCGGTAAAGTAAAACAAGTGACGAAAGCACTGCAAAAACGGCTGGAGAATGTGCAGCAGGCATTCTTGGAGTACCCGGCGGCCCAGAGGGGACGCCTTATAACAGTGGGGGACTATGCCATACTGGTAATTGTGACCACAGAGGATATGGACGGCGTGGAACAGCAGATAACTGGTTATTTTTCCGATGGAGAAAAAGGATAGCTGCGCAGAAAAAATGGTTGCACACCGGGGCAGTTTCGTGTATAATATCTTAGTAGACCATGACAGGTCGTGCAAAGGCAGCCTTTGTCATGCGGAAATCTGGTCCTGTGCGACGCAGTGCTGTGAACCATGTCAGGCGGGGAACCGAGCAGCATTAAGCAGTATTTGCGGGTGCCGCAGCCAACCGGGTTTCCGTATGATAAAGGCTGTCTTTTTATAATGCCGGAAAGGGGAGAAAAACGGAATGTATCAGGCGCTTTACCGCAAGTGGCGTCCCCGCACTTTTGAAGAAGTGGTAGGGCAGGAGCATATTACCACAACCCTGAAAAACGAGATGATTCAGGGAAAGCCCGCCCACGCTTATTTGTTGATGGGCAGCCGCGGTACCGGTAAAACCACCTGTGCCAAACTGATTGCCAAGGCAGTAAACTGCCGCCATCCCGTAGAGGGAAGCCCCTGCGGCCAGTGCGATTGCTGCCGCGGAGTGGATAACGGCAGTCTGGTGGATGTGGTGGAAATCGACGCCGCCAGCAATAACGGCGTGGATAATATCCGCGACCTGCGGGAAGAAGCCGTTTTTCTGCCCAATGTGGCCAAATATCGCGTTTATATCATCGATGAAGCGCATATGCTTTCCGTCGGTGCCGTCAATGCCCTGCTTAAAATTATGGAAGAGCCGCCGGAGCACGTCATATTTATTCTGGCAACGACTGAGGTGCACAAAATCCCGGCCACCATTCAGTCCCGCTGCCAGCGGTTCGATTTTAAACGAATTGCTCCGGAAGTCATCCGGGACAGGCTCCTTTTCATTGCCGGGCAGGAGGATATGACCCTGAGCGAAGAGGCTGCAGAATTGATTGCCCGGATTGCCGATGGCGGAATGCGCGATGCCCTTTCGCTATTGGATCTTTGTTGGGCCCATGACCACGAGATTACGGTAGATACCGTCAGCGAAGCGGCAGGGCTTGTTGGGCAGGATTATCTCTTTGAGATTGCAGATGCTGCGGCGACGGGAGATTTTTCTGGCGCGATGGATACCATGGAGCGTCTGGCCGGACAGGCCGTGGAATATGACCGCCTGTGCAGCCAGCTGGTCAGCCACTACCGCAATTTGTTGGTCGCCGCCACGGCCCGCCATCCGGAGCAGCTGATTGTTTGCCTGCCGCAAACATTGGAGCAATATAAAAAACAGGCGGCAGGTTTTACGCCGGCCGCGTTAATGGATGCCATCCGCACCTTGCAGGATACCCAAAATGCCATGGCCCGCAGCACCAGGCGCCGGGCCGAAATGGAACTGGCTCTTTTAAAACTCAGCGACCGGCGGGTGAGTCCCAGCCGGGAAGCACTGGTGGCCCGTATAGAGGAACTGGAAGCGAAGTTAAACCGACTGTTGGCAGAAGGCATTCGGCCCGCACCGGCTGCAGTGCAGTCGCCGTCGGCCGGAGAAACCGCCCAGCTGCCACAAGAGGAACCAGCCGAACCGGAGCAGGTGGCAATGCCAGGCATGGAACCATCCGCTGCACCGCCGGAAACAGCGGCGCAGCCCAAGGCAGCTTCTACCCCGGTAGAACCCATGCCGGAGGAACGATGGCTGCAGGTATTGGAACGGCTGAATGTCATCAATAAAATGCTGGCGGGCGCCCTGCAGGGCAGCCATGCGTATCGGCGGGGGCAAACGGTGCTCATCGAATGTGATAAGCCCATCTTCCTGGAAATGATGCGCAGCAATGATTTTACCCGCCAGAGCCTAAAGCGTGCCATTGCGGAAGTGACCGGTGTAAAATACGGTGTGGGACCCTATACGGCGGCTCCCAAAGCAGCCGTTCCACAGAGTTCCCCGCTGGAGGATCTCATTAAACAGGCCGAAGGAATGGGCATCCCGGTAACAAGAGAATAAAATGACTGATCAATAAAAGGAGAATCATTATGAAAGCAAGAATTCCCCAGGGCGCCGGCGGCGCCGGTAATATGAACCAGATGATGCAGCGGATGCAGAAGATGCAGGAAGAGATGACGCGCGCGCAGGCCGAACTGGAAGAAAAGGTTTACCATGTTTCTGCCGGTGGCGGCAATATCGAAGTAGAGATTAACGGCAAAAGAGAAGTGACAGCCGTTACCCTCAAACCGGAAGTGGTCGATCCCGAGGATATCGAGTTCCTGCAGGATCTGATCCGCGAGGGGGTAAATGAGGCCATTCGCGTCTGCAATGCCGATGCAGAACAGACCATTGGGGCCATTACCGGCGGATTGGATCTGGGCCTGTAAAAATTATTGTTTCCAGGGAAGGAGAGAATCGCATGGATTCCACTGCAGCGCCGCTGCAAAAGCTGATTGAGCAGTTTGCCCGTCTGCCGGGCGTTGGCCGCAAGATGGCCCAGCGGTTCGCCTTTTATGTGCTGGATTTGCCGGAAGACAAGGCAAAGGAATTTTCCTCCGCCATTCTGGAGGCAAAAAGTAAAATCAAAAAGTGTTCCGTCTGCGGCAATTTTACCGAAGGGGAGCTGTGTCCTATCTGTTCGGCCAAGGGGAGAGATCCTTCCCTGATCTGCGTGGTGGAGGATCCCCGCGATGTGTTGGCCTTCGAACGTACCCGGGAGTACAATGGTGTTTATCACGTGCTGCATGGGCTTATTTCTCCCATGGATGGCGTCGGCCCGGATCAGCTGACCATCAAGGAGCTGCTGGCCCGCATTGCCAAAGGGAATGTCAGCGAAGTGATTATGGCTACCAACCCTACGGTAGAAGGGGAAGCGACGGCCATGTATATTGCTAAATTGCTGAAGCCCCTGGGCGTCAAGGTAAGCCGGCTGGCTTACGGCATCCCGGTGGGCGGCAACCTGGAATATGCCGATGAAGTGACTCTGTGGCGTGCCATGGAGGGCAGAAGCGAGCTGTAAGACTTGACATTTTGCGTAATTGTGCTATGATATAAAATCCAACAAAGGAAAGGAGTGACCACGCATGGCAGAAAAGCAGGGAATCAAACAAATTGCCGTCAACCGTCAGGCGCGGCACGAGTACTTTGTGGAAGAAACGCTGGAAGCCGGCATCGAGTTATTTGGCACCGAGGTAAAAAGCCTGCGGAGCGGCGGCCTCAATCTCAAGGATAGCTGGTGCAGCTTCGAAAAAGGGGAGCTCTTTGTGCGCCAGATGCACATCAGTCCCTATGAAAAAGGCAATATCTTTAACCGCGATCCGCTGCGTCCCAAAAAACTGCTGCTGCACCGCCGGGAGCTGAACCGCCTGTATGGGCTGGTTAAACAGCAGCAGGGGCTCACCCTTATCCCGCTGCAGGCATATTTTAAGGGCAGCCGGGTTAAGATAGAACTGGGCGTTTGCCGCGGCAAAAAGCTGTATGATAAGCGCGCCGATGCAGCAAAGCGCGATGCCCAGCGGGATATTGAGCGTGCCATGCGCGGCCGCGGATAAATCTTTAAAAAGTGAATACGGGGGCGTACCGGTTTCGACGGGGATTGAGAAACAGGGTAAGCGAGTAGAGGCGCTCGACCTCTATAAAACGGGTAACTTAAATATAAACGCTAACACTGATTACGCGTACGCTGCTTAATTAAGCAGCCGTCCGACTGCGGAGGACCACGGCCGCAGGAGGGCGTCGATGAGTGGTGAACGATCACGGGAAGGGCTCCGGACCTGTGATTGTATTAGGAGCTACT
This sequence comes from Oscillospiraceae bacterium, assembly GCA_003453215.1. Classification (GTDB taxonomy): domain Bacteria; phylum Bacillota; class Clostridia; order Oscillospirales; family Ruminococcaceae; genus Angelakisella. The sequence goes on from DMMB01000074.1 coordinate 17,732, forward strand.
AAAGCCTTCAGCCTGCTGTCCGGCGGGAGGTAGAGGGAATGCAAAAAGAGCAGCTACACTCGTAGAAAGCCGTGTGGACTGGTTTTCGGACAGGAGTTCGACTCTCCTCGCCTCCACCATATTAGCACGATGGTTTTGATACGAAACCATCGTGTTTTTTTCTATATTGGTTGATATTTACACAGCAATTTGATACAATCTATTCGACAAACTTGAATTTGTGGAGGTGTCAATATGAAAAGACGATTGCAGATAGTGGCTGGTATTATTCTTGCAATAGCCTTGCTTTGCGGAATAGAGTTTTGGAATGAAGCGCAAGCAATAAAACGGGAGACTGAACATTTACTTGACCTTCAGCGTATATTGATTCTTGCAGAGAACAGAGGGGCGGATTGGGCGACAGATGAACTGATGATAAATAACATAGAGACATTCAGGAAAAAGAGTCCGTATAAAAAATGGGGGAAACCAACCGAGAGTATGGAAACTGCAAATGAAGATATATGGGTACTGTCGGATCAGTTTCGACTTATTGTTGATTACTATAAAGATGAACGGATTGAGAGCGTGAAAGTAGTTTCAGGCACATAGCCAACTTCCAATTTGACAAACTGATTAGCATAGTTTCAGTCCTAAAAGAGAGTTTCACTTCCGGCTTAATAGTTTCATTTTTTGAGTGAAACCAAATGAAACCTTTGGAAACCGTATCATTATTATCAAACTAATTCAAATAAGGTAGTAGATTTTGATAGAAAGCCTACTACCTTTTTTCTTTGTAAAAATCCCTTGATTTCAAGGGGTTTTCAGCCATTCAAGGTATAAAGCAACCCGCCCTGGAGCCATTTCCGGGACGGGTTTTTCTCGTTTTCAGCGGTCGCAGCGAACTGCCATAAAAGTAATGGTTTGCTTTATGGGGTTATCGTTTGCTTTTTGAGTTAAGGTTTGCTTTGTGGGTTATCGTTTGCTTTGTAGAAAAGAAGCAATGGCGTCGGAGAGTGCTTCTTCGCTGCGCTGCTTTGCGGACATTGATATTCGAAAAAGTGTGGATGAGACGCGAAAGGAATTCGATAAGGTGCTTCTCCACGATGAATTTGTGGGGATTAAAATTCATCCAACCAATGTAGGATACCCGGTCGATGTCGATTATTTTGATAAAATTTTCGATTATGCTAACCGCAACCGTGTCCCGGTAGAGGTTCATTCCTACCCAAGAACACATTTATTGGATGATGTCTGTTCACCAAGCCGGATCAAAAATGTGTTGAAGAAGTACCCTTCATTAAAATTATCGGTTGCACATTTGGGCGGCTTTCAGTACGAAGAGTTGCATGGCACCGATGCATACGTCAATATATCCGCCATTTTGCCTGATCTGGTTCACCAATTTGGGATAAAGAAAACAAATGATATTCTGCGTTCCTTTGGCACACACCGGCTTATATTTGCAACAGATTACCCGGATAGCCGAAGCTTAAAACCGGATGAGATATACGATCGGTATTTGGAATACCTGGGCGCAATGGATTTTACGCAGGAGGAAGCCGAGAACATCTGCAAATACAATGTGCTCAGGATGATTGAGGCCCGGTAAGTTCAGAATGGTTTAAAGCTTATAAAAGCGCCATGCCATGGAAAAATAAAAAGACGCCTTATGGCGTCTTTTTATTTGGTGGGTCTTCAGGGACTCGAACCCTGGACCAACCGGTTATGAGCCGGGAGCTCTGACCAACTGAGCTAAAGACCCTTAGAAAAAACGCCGCCGACAAAATGC
>DMMB01000009.1:0-877 GCA_003453215.1 Oscillospiraceae bacterium
CAAACATGAATTGCCCCCGGGGGCAATTTTTTATTTGGTAAGTATAGGATATTCTATCTCATAAACAAAGTCAAGAGTGCGCCGTAAAAATGTACGGAAATCTTCTACTTTCGACAGAAAGTTCCCAATTTCTCTATCCTCATTTCCCGATAAAGCGCGCCGGGCGGTAGCTCTCGAAGATGATGGAATCGAAGCGTTCCAAGGCCAGCGGCTCCTTTTCCTCCTGCCGAACCGTCCAGGCGACGCAGGGGGTGTGCCATACCCGACGGGTAAGACTGAGGGTACGGGTGCGGGGGGCGGTAAGGTAATTGTAGGCGATGAAATCCGGCTTTACCAGCCAATTAAAGAGCAGCTCCTGCGAACCCCAGGTACCAAGGGAATTGTGCTGCATTCCGCCTTCGCCCTCCACATAGCGATCGGCCAACAGACCGCGGGTGATGGAGGGGGCGTTCTTTTTCATCCACAGGATGACAAAGGGGTGGAACGATTCCACGCAGTATTCGCCGGTGTAATGCTGCAGCATGGCCATCATGGCTTCGCACAGGGCGGCATAGTTCTTCTGGTATTTGACCTCAATAATCATGGGGATTTTGCCGGCGACGATGGAAAGCACTTCCGAAAAAAGCGGCATACGCTCCCCGGTGCCCAGCAGACGAAGCTGCTGCAGCTCCGGCCAGGATTTTTCATCCACCCGGCCGCTGACGCCGCAGACGCGATCGAGGGTATCATCGTGGAACACCACCAGCTGACCATCGGTGGTCAGGTGCAGATCCAGTTCGATGCCGTAACCGGCCTCTACCGCGCGGCGGAATGCCGGCAGGCTATTTTCCGGGATGCCCTCGGCGGCGCAGTGCAGCCCGCGGTGGGCGTAGCGCCG
>DMMB01000009.1:1049-1813 GCA_003453215.1 Oscillospiraceae bacterium
AGCCCGCGGTGGGCGTAGCGCCGCCCCATAAAGCGGGCCATTTTTTCCCGCGCGGCGGGATTGGGCCGCAGGGCCAAAAGCAGCAGCAGGAACAGGACAACCAATACCAGCAGGACGATGAGGACAATCTTCATAGAGGGACCTCTTTTCTGTAATTTATAGTGGAGTGAACGGGGAATAAAACGACTGCTGAACCCATTATAGCGCAAAAGCAAAAAGCTGCAAGCCCTGCATGGCAAAATGAAACACCGTTCCCCCACGGCAGAGAAACGGTGTTTCGGTTTTTGGCCGGCGGCTGCGAGTTTAGCCGTTGCGCCCGACCAGGAAAAGAGCATAATCGCGTACCGCGCAGCGCTGCTCTTCGGTGAGGCCTTCGGGCAGGATGGCATCATCGGGAGAGACATACTTGGGGAACGGTTCATCACACATTCCCACCAGGTAATCTACGCTGACGCCAAAGAATTTGGCCAGCCATACCTTGGTCTCATCGCTGGGGTCGCTTTTGTCTTTTTCGTAGGAAGATATGGTGTGGTGCGAAACCGACAGCATATTTCCCAACTCGGCTTGGGAAAGGCCCGCTGCCTTGCGAAGCAGGTACAAGCGGCTTCCTATCATTCCCATCCCCTTCTCTCTTAAGACTGGGCAATTTGATTATAACATTCTTTATGGCCGAAAGGAAACGTTTTTGGGAAAATCTCATCATTTCACAATTTTTCTTGTCCTTATTTGTCGGAATTAACAGGTAATATTCCCCTGTAAAATTT
>DMMB01000009.1:1977-2608 GCA_003453215.1 Oscillospiraceae bacterium
GGTAATATTCCCCTGTAAAATTTCCAGCAATCCGCTACTGGGCGGGAGGGGGTTTCCTTTTTATAATAGAGATAAAACAAGCTGCCCTGTGACAAAGGAGGTACATATTATCATGGAGGTTTTATCGCTGTGCCGGGAAATAACCGGAGAAGAGGGGGAACAATACCGGATCCGCTATGCGCTGATGGAGGAGCGCTGCGGCAGGCAGCCGATGTATGGCATTGCCTGCTGCATGGAGGGTCTGGCACCGATGGAGCACCGCTGCAGCCGCCTGCCGGCCTGGCTGGAAAGCCGCGCGCTGGGGGAAGCTCTGCTGGAATATCTGGCGGAGCAGGCGGTGACCCCGCCCCAGCTGGAGGACGTACTGCAGGAAATGCTGCCATAACAGAAAAGAACAGACGCCGGGCCACACCGGCGTTTCTTTTTTTGCACCGGCGGCGGCAGTTGCGAATAGGATAGGGCAGCGGAAAATTTTCCGCGTTCCATGGGAACCATCTCCTATTTACATAGATAAAGCGGGTGACAACGGATGAAGCGGACTGTAACCATTCTGGGTGGCGATGAGCGTATGGCCTGGCTGGCGGCCTTTTTGCAGCGGGAGGGGCATTTGGTACGGCTGGCCGCCCTGCAG
>DMMB01000009.1:2777-9127 GCA_003453215.1 Oscillospiraceae bacterium
CCGCCCTGCAGCCCCCAGCTCTTTTTCACTCCCGGCTGCCGCAGCCGGAAAGCCCCGAAGCCTTGCTGCCGGAAAGCCATTTTGTCATTCTGGCCATTCCCACGGCATCCCCCGATGGCCTGCTGCGCACCCCCACCGTTCCGGAGCCCTGCGCCCTGGCGGCATGCCTGCGGCTTATCCCGGAAGGCGCCACGGTACTGGGGGGCACCCTGCCGCCGGAATGCCGCGCGATTGCAGAAGAACGGCGCCTGAACTACACCAACCTGCTGGCACTGCCGGAACTGCAGGAGCTGAACGCCATTGCCACTGCGGAGGGCGCGGTGGCCCTTGCCATGCGGGAGCAGAATACCACCCTTTTTGATACCCCCTGCCTGGTGCTGGGTTACGGGCGCTGCGGCAGCGCCCTGTGCCGCCGCCTGGCTGCGCTGGGCGCCCATGTCACCGCGGCAGCCCGCCGCCGGGAACAGCTGGCACGCATCTATGCCGATGGCTACACCCCCTGCGATATTCATAAGCTTTCCCCTGCTCTGGACGGCTGCGAAGTCGTTTTTAATACCGTCCCGGCCCCGGTACTGCCGGAAGCACTGCTGCAAAAGCTGCCGCCGGAGGCCCTGGTAATTGAACTGGCCAGTACCCCGGGCGGCTGCGATGCGGCGGTGGCCGAAGCGCTGGGGCTGCGGTACCGCAACGCGCCGGGGCTGCCGGGCCAGGTGGCTCCCCGCACCGCCGGAGAATATCTGGGACAGGTGATTACCAGCCTGCCCCACTGGGAGGAATGAAGAATGAATGATAAAAAACTGGGCTTTGCCCTCTGCGGCTCCTTTTGTACGCTGGAACGTACCCTGCAAATGATGGCGGAACTGGCGGCGGCCGGGTGGGAAATTCAGCCCATTCTATCCCCCATCACCTATAGCACCGATACCCGCTTTGGCACCGCGGAACATTGGCGCGGCCGGATTGAGAGTTTGTGCGGGCGGCCCATCTGGCATACAGTGGCACAGGTAGAGCCCATCGGCCCCCGCAAACTTTTGGATCTGCTGCTGGTGGCGCCCTGTACCGGCAATACCCTGGGGAAGCTGGCGGGCGGCATTACCGATACGCCGGTGACCATGGCGGTAAAAGCCCACCTGCGCAATGACCGCCCGGTGGTGCTGGCGGTTTCCACCAATGACGGGCTTTCGGCCAGCGCGGCCAACATAGGCACCCTGCTGTGCCGCAAAAATTACTATTTTGTCCCCTTTGGGCAGGATGACCCGCTGAAAAAGCCCACCAGCCTGGCCGCAGAACTTTCCCTGACCCAAAAGACGCTGGAGGCGGCGCTGCAGGGCAGGCAAATACAGCCCCTGCTCCTGCAAAAATGATTTTTATCATTCAGTTTTAGGAGCTATTTCCCATCATATTGCCCAAAAGCTGCCCTAAAACGCAAGAAAGAATTTTCTTTCTTGCGTTTTTTACGGTAAAACTCTTGATTTTATTCCGGTCTTTCGGTATGATAAGGAAGAATACTTTACAGAAAGAAGGGTTGGGCATGACACAGGATCTGCTTCAGCTTATCAGCAACGAGATGAAAGGCTTTTCCAAGGGACAGAAGCGCATTGGCGCCTTTATCCTGGAGCATTATGATAAAGCAGCCTTTATGACGGCCGCCAAGCTGGGCGAAACGGTGGGTGTCAGCGAATCCACCGTCGTGCGCTTTGCGGCTGAGCTGGGCTTTGAGGGCTATCCCCAGCTGCAAAAATCCCTGCAGGATATTATCCGCAACCGCCTGACCACCGTACAGCGCATGGAGATCATCGATGAGCAGCTTTCCGGCGGCGTCGATGTACTGCACCGGGTCATGTCCTCCGACGCCGATAAAATCCGTCGCACGCAGGAGGAAATTGATCCCAAGGACTTTGATACCGTTATCGATTCCATCATTCACGCGCACCGCATTTACATTCTGGGGCTGCGTTCTTCCGGGGTACTGGCCGGGTTCCTTTCCTTCTATTTTAACCATATCTTTGAGGACGTAGTGAATGTAGGGGCTGCCCAGGGGGAAACCTTTGAGCAGATGCTGCGCATTGGACCCAACGATGTGCTGATTGCCATCAGCTTCCCGCGCTATTCCCAGCGGACGCTGAAGGCGGTGCACTATGCCAAAAAGCAGGGCGCCTGCATCATCGGCATTACCGATTCCACCAGCGCGCCGCTGGCCGCCATGGCCAACCATGTGCTGCTGGCCCGCAGCGAAATGGCCTCTTTTGTGGATTCGCTGGTGGCGCCCATGAGCCTGCTGAATGCCATCATAGTGGCAGTGGGGCTGCGCAAGAAACACGAAACCAGCAATACCTATGCCATGCTGGAGCGCATCTGGAGCGAATACGATGTGTACGAAAAAAATGAGGAGATCCACTCTGCCCCATGAGAAATGAGTTTGACCGGATTGTGATTGGCGGCGGAGCCGCGGGGCTTTTTGCGGCGGGATGGGCTGCCAAAAACGGCCAGCGGGTGCTGGTGCTGGAAAAGCGGGAGCGCCCGGCGCGCAAAATACTGGTGACGGGCAAGGGCCGCTGCAATGTGACCAACAACTGCACTCCGCAGGAATTTATCGCGGCGGTGCGGCGCAACCCCCGTTTTTTGATGAGCGCGATCTATGCCATGACCCCGCAGGACGCTATGGCCTGCTTTGAGGAGCTGGGCGTGCCGCTGAAAACCGAGCGCGGCAACCGGGTCTTCCCGGTAAGCGACCGCGCCATGGATATTGCCGATGCGCTGGTGCACTTTGCCCGGCAGGGCGGCGCGCCAATAAAGCAGGCCACCGCAAGCGAACTGCTGCTGCAAGACGGCGCCGTAGTGGGCGTGAAAACCGAAGTGGGCGAAGAATTCTTCGCCCCGTTGACCATCCTGGCGACCGGCGGTAAAAGCTACCCCGGCACCGGCAGCGATGGCAGCGGCTATGCACTGGCGGCTGCGGTGGGGCATACCATTCTGCCGCCGCGACCTTCGCTGGTGCCGATTATTTGCGAGAATACGGACAAGCAGTTTTCGGCGCTGATGGGGCTTTCGCTGCGCAATGTGACACTGAATCTCATCCAGAAGAAAAACGGTAAAGTGATATACAGCGAACTGGGCGAGATGCTGTTCACGCATTTCGGCATCAGCGGGCCGCTGGCCCTGACCGCCAGCAGCTATATGGAAATCCCCACCGATTACCGCATTACCATTGACTGCAAACCGGGCCTGACCGCCGAACAGCTGGATGCCCGACTGCTGCGGGACTTTGAGGCAAGCCCCAACCGGGCCTTTGGCCATGCGCTGGAAGCGCTGCTGCCCCGCTCCCTCATCCCTGTGGTGGTGGCTAAAAGCGGCATTCCCACCGAGCGGCGGGTGAACCAGCTGACCCGCGAGGAACGGCAAAGGCTGGGGGCACTGATTAAGGCCTTTCCGCTGACGCCGCAAGCGCTGCGGCCCATTGAGGAAGCGGTCATTACTGCCGGTGGGGTGAGCGTAAAAGAGATAGACCCCCGCACCATGCAGAGCAAACTGGTGAAGGGACTGGCCTTTGCCGGCGAGGTGATGGATGTGGACGCGGTAACCGGCGGCTATAACCTGCAAATCGCCTGGAGCACCGGGTATCTGGCCGGAACCGCCGCGCTGTAAAACTAAAACTACCCTTTTATTTTGAACCCCGAAAGGCAGGAAAATCTTTCATGATCTCGATAGCGATTGACGGACCGGCCGGTGCCGGAAAAAGCAGTATCTGCACCCGGCTGGCCGCGGAACTGCACTACCTGCACATCGATACCGGCGCACTGTACCGCGCCGTCGGCCTTTATGTGCTGCGGCAGGGAAAAAGCCCTGCTGACCCGGGCGATGTTCTTCCCCTGCTGCCGCAGATTCACATTGACCTGCGGTTTGAGGGCGGCGAACAGCGCATTCTGCTGAATGGGGAGGACGTTTCCGAAGCCATCCGCCTGCCGGAAACTTCTGCGGCGGCTTCGCAGGTCTCCGCCCTTCCGGAGGTACGGGCCTTTTTGCTGGAACAGCAGCGCAGCCTGGCCCGGCAGTACAATGTGATTATGGATGGACGGGACATTGGCACTGTGGTGCTGCCCGAAGCGACCATTAAAATATACCTAACCGCCGCCCCGGAGGCCCGCGCCCACCGGCGCTGGCTGGAACAGCAGCAAAAGGGCATAAAAGAAAGCTACGAAGAGGTACTGGCCGCGGTGCAGAAGCGGGATTACGACGACAGCCACCGGGCGGCCGCGCCGCTGCGGCAGGCCGAAGATGCCTGGCTGTGCGACAGCACCGAACTGGATTTTGAAGAGACGGTGCAGGCCATGCTTTCTCATATTCGGCAGCGGATAGGAGACGCGCCATGTCCATAACCGTTGCCCAGACCGCCGGGTTCTGCTTTGGGGTGCGGCGGGCACTGGAACTGACCCAAAAAAGCGCTGCCGACCGCCCTACCTGCACCTTGGGGGAACTCATCCACAACCGGCAGGTGGTAGAGGAACTGGCCGGGCAGGGCGTGGCTGCGATAGAACGTCCGGAGGACGCCCCCGCCGGTACCGCTGTGGTGCTGCGCTCCCATGGGGTAGGGCCTGCCGTATATGCCGCCCTGCAGGCACAGGGCAATCCCATCGTGGATGCCACCTGTCCTTTTGTCAAACGAATCCACGCCCTTGCTGCCGAAGTACCGGAAAACGGCTCCTTTTGGCTGGCCGGCCGCCGGGAACACCCGGAGGTGCAGGGCATCCTGGGCTACTGCCGGGGGCAGGCGTGGGTCTTTTCCTCGGTGGAAGAAATACAGGAACTGCTGGCAAATCGACCACACGATGGAAATTCTCCCGTCATTTTGGCGGCTCAGACCACTTTTTCTCTGCGCGAATGGGAGAAAATCATATTTTTCGCAAAAAAAGTGTGTACAAATCTAAAAGTATTTGATACAATATGTAGAGCGACCATTGAACGGCAGTCCGAGGCAAAACAGCTGGCCCAATCTGCCGATGCCATGGTAGTGGTAGGGGGACTGCACAGTGCCAATACCACTGCATTGGCTGCACTATGCAGCGGCTATTGCCCCACGGTGCAGGTCGAAACGCCGGACCAGCTGGAACGCCACCGGGAGGCCCTGCGGGGCGCCCGTTTTATCGGTATTACTGCCGGCGCTTCAACCCCGGCTTGTATCATTAAGGAGGTTCAAAATTCCATGAGCGTATTGGAAAACAACACTGAAGAAATGAACTTTGGGGAGCTGCTCGATCAATACTCCAAAAGTATACATAATGGGGAGAAGGTAACGGCCGTTGTTACAGGCATTAAGCCGACGGAAATTTCGGTAGACGCCGGCACCAAGCATGCCTGTTATGTACCGCTGGATCAGCTGACCAGCGATCCCTCTGCAAAGCCCGAAGACATCGTTAAGATTGGCGATGAGCTGGAGCTGATGGTCGTTCGCGTCAACGACGTGGAAGGCACCGCGATGCTCTCCAAGACCCGTCTGGATGCTGTAGCCGGCTTCGAGAAGGTCATGAATGCCGGCGAGACCGGCGAAGTCCTGACCGGTGTGGTTACGGAAGTCATCAAGGGCGGCGTACTGGTTCTCACCAATGGCGTTAAGGTATTTATCCCCGCCAGCCAGACCAGTGTTCCCCGCGATGGCGACCTGAACACCCTGCTGCGCAAGGAAGTCAGCTTTAAAATTCTGGAGACCAACCGTCAGCGTCGTCGCGCTGTCGGCTCCATCAGCGTCGTTACCCGCGAAGCCCGCAAGGAGCTGGCTCAGAAGTTCTGGGACGAAGTAGAAGTAGGCAAGGTTTACACCGGCAAGGTAAAGAGCCTGACCAACTTTGGCGCCTTTGTTGACTTGGGCGGCGTCGATGGCCGTATTGGCCTGACCGACCTGACCTGGCTGCGCGTGAAGAGCCCGGCAGAAGTCGTTTCCATTGGCGATACCGTAGAGGTTACTGTTAAGGATATTGACCGCGAGAACAACCGCGTTTCCCTCATCTACAAAAAGACCGAGGACAACCCTTGGGAGAAGATTAAAACCATGTACCAGGTGGGCGATGTTGTGCCCGTTAAGATTATGTCCATCACCACCTTCGGTGCTTTTGCGCAGATCATCCCCGGTATCGATGGTCTGATCCACATTTCTCAGATCGCCCGCGAGCGTGTAGAGAAAGTAGCGGATAAGCTTTCCGTTGGCCAGGTAGTAGATGCCAAGATCACTGAGCTGGATTACGATCGTCATCGTGCCAGCCTGTCCATCAAGGCTCTGCTGACCGAAGAAGCTCCCGAGGAAGCTGCGGAAGAAGAAGCTCCCGCCGAGGAATAATCCATCCGGGAATATAAAAATCCCC
>DMMB01000009.1:9361-9914 GCA_003453215.1 Oscillospiraceae bacterium
GGGGATTTTTATATTCCCGGATGATGGAAATTTAATCCACCGCATTGACAAATGGACACAATCCTGCTATTCTTAAACAAGTAATTGTTACTGTTTAAAGGAGAGATCATTTTGAAATATTCCCGTCAAAGAGAATTGATTCTGGAAACCGTTCGGCGCTCCAACGATCACCCTACGGCCGATACCATCTACACCCGGGTGCGGGCACAGAACCCCAAGGTGAGCCTGGGAACGGTGTACCGTAACCTGAATCTGCTGTGCGAAAACGGACAGCTGCTGAAAGTTCCCATCCCCGGCACCAGCGACCGCTTTGACCACACGCTGGGCGACCACGCCCACGCCTACTGCGAGGTGTGCGGCAGCGTAACCGATGTGCTGCCCCAAGCCCTGCCCATGCTGCAGGCAGCCTTAAAAGACGGCTGCGGCTTCCAGGTGCGGCAGATGAACCTGGTATTGGAGGGCATCTGCCCCGAATGCCAGAAGAAAATGCAATAACACCCACGCAAAAGGTCCTCCCCAAAAAGGGAGGACCTCAGCCTGTAGAAAAAGCCCG
>DMMB01000039.1:0-243 GCA_003453215.1 Oscillospiraceae bacterium
CCTGCGGCCCCTGCCCCTTGCACTGTCTCTCAAAGAAGCACCCCTCCCGCCAAATGCCGGGAGGGGCCACCTCATTGCATCCTGTTACTTTTCATCAATCCAGCTGGGCCGTATCCAGTGCGGCCTTTGCCTTCAGGAACGGTTTCAGTTCCCGCAGAATTTCTTCCACCCCGCCGGCACAGTCGCTTTCAATATTCAGCGGCATCAGCGGGTCATGCAGGCTCATGCGCAGCAGGAACCATC
>DMMB01000039.1:454-677 GCA_003453215.1 Oscillospiraceae bacterium
CTCATGCGCAGCAGGAACCATCCCTTCTGCGATGGAACCGCCACCCTCAACCCCTCGTAGTTGTGGGGCGCTATTACCCAGCCCGGCTGGCTGGCGGCATACTGCTCCAACGCGGCCAATACCGCCGCTCCCGCCGCCTTAAAGTCCTCCGGCAGCAGGTGGAAACGCAGCTCCCGCGCCTCCAGCGGTTCCCGCATTCCCTCCAGCAGGTCGGCCAGGGTGC
>DMMB01000039.1:893-4931 GCA_003453215.1 Oscillospiraceae bacterium
CTCCAGCAGGTCGGCCAGGGTGCGTCCCTGCCGCCGCAGCTGGGCATAGCGGATCACAATTTTGGTTGCCAGGTAAGCCCCGTCATCCAGGAAGTAATTTTCTTTCAGCGCGCCGTGGCCGCTGGTTTCCATTGCCAAAAGGCAGGTTTCCCCGGCCTCGTTCAGGCGGATCGCCTCATTGATAACATTCTTGTAGCCCCGTTTAAAGCGGTGATGGCGGCAGCCCAGCTTTTTCTCGATGAATTCCGCCAGCTGGTCACTGGTAACGGAATCGGTGACAATGGTACTGCCCGGGGCTTGTTCCGCCACTATGGCCGCTGCCAGCGCAATGAGCCGGTTGCGGCCCAGCTCGGTGCCATCGGCTTCCACCGCGCCGGCCCGGTCCACATCGGTATCAAAGATAAGTCCCAGATCGCAGCCGCCCGCCAATACCGCCCGGCGGATGCTTTCCATCGCTTCCTTGTTTTCGGGGTTCGGCACATGGTTGGGGAAACTGCCATCCGGTTCCAGGTACACGCTGGCAGAAATATCCGCGCCCAGCGGCGCCAGTACCCGCGTGGCATAGAAGCCGCCTGCTCCGTTGCCGGCGTCCACCGCTATTTTCAGGCCGGCCAGGGGGCGGGTGCCATCGTTTACTTCGGTGATAATGCGCTGCCGCAGCATCGCCGTATAGGGCGTCAGAATATCAAAGGAGGTGAGCCGCCCATGCAGCCGCGCCGCCTGGGGGCCTTCGGCCGCACGCTGCAGCAGGTCCTTAATATCGGCCGATTCCAGCCCGCCCGCTTTGGTAAAGAACTTCAGTCCGTTGCGGTTCTGCGGCAGGTGGCTGGCCGTAATCATCACCGCGCCATCAAAATCGCAGCCCGGCAATACCGTCGCCATAAACATGGCCGGGGTGCTGGCCATGCCGCAATCGGCCGCCACAGCGCCCATCGCCACCAGCCCGGTCAGCACCGCCCGCTGCAGGCTGGGCCCGGAAAGGCGGCTATCCCGCCCTACGGCAATTTTCAGTTCTGCCACCGGTTTGCCGCAGCGCTCGGCCAGCCACACCGCAAAGGCCCGGCCAATCTGTCCGGCTGCCTCTTCGGTCAGGTTGACCGGTTCCGCCGCCACCAGCGGCAGTGCCACCCCCCGGATATCGCTGCCATTCTGCAGTTTGCTGTACTCTACCATACGTTGTCCGCTCCTTTTCCTCGGAAAATTCGTTTTTTGCTTCTTTCTCTTCTCTGCTCGTTTTCTACTCCCGCCCTTTGCCGGTGCAGCATTCGAACGATATTTTTACGGCTCCCCACCCCACCGGGTCGGGTCACTATTATAAACTTCCACCGGCAGCCCCGGGAGCTCCTGCTGCAGCTGCCGCGCCAACTGCGGCATGGCCGGGTGCTCGGTGGCATGGTGTCCGGCCGCCATCAGGCACAGTCCCTGCCCGGTCGCCATAAACCACTCATGGTGCTTCACTTCTCCGGTCAGGAAAGCCTCGGCCCCGGCGGCAGCCGCATCTCCCATAAAATCACTGCCGGCCCCGCCGCATACCGCCACTGTCCGGATCTTTTTGCCGGTGGGGACGTACTGTACCCGGGTATTTAGGGCCTGCTCCGCCCAGGCCGCCAATTTCCTCGGTGACATCGGCTGTGGCAGTTCTCCCATCATGCCATATACCTCCTGCCGGTGCAGCGCATGGTTCGGCAAAATGCTGTATGCCGGTTCCTCGTAGGGGTGGGTCGCCCGCATCGCTGCCGTCACCGCTTCCACCCGTTCGGGGGCGCACAGCATTTCCAGCCGGATTTCTGCGGTCTTTTCCAGTGTCCCTACCTTGCCCAAATAGGGGTGGGCTCCCTCCTGCGGCCAAAAGCGTCCTTCGCCCTCATTCATATAGGCGCAGCCGCTGTAATTGCCCTGCTGCCCGGCGCCCGCCTCACTCATGGCGCGGTACACCGCTTCGGCATGGCTTTGGGGCACAAATACCACAAGGGAATACCATGGCTTCTCCCTATTTTCCGGGCCAAAGGGCCGGATATTCTGCAGTCCCAGTTTTTCCGCCAGGGCGCAGTTCACTCCCTGCGGGGCAAAGTCATAATTGGTGTGCGCACTGATGACCGAAATGCCATTGGCCAGGCACAGCCCCGCCGCCTGCCGCGTGCTAATGCGCTTTAGCGGGTGAAAAACAATGGGATGGTGGCTGACGATGCAGTTCATCCGCATTTCCAGCGCCTTTTCTACCGCCGCCGGGGTCACATCCAGCGTTACCAGTATCCCGTTTACCGGCGCTTCGCGCTCCCCCACCAGCAGTCCCACATTGTCCCATTCCATGCAGCTCCCAAAGGGCGCCAGCCTATCAATGGCTTTGTACACGCTTCCGGCTGTGTATTCCATGCGATTTATCTCCTTCTATGGTCGGTGCAGGGGGCTGGGTGGGGCCGCAGGCCAAACCGTCCTCCGGACGGTTTTCCGCGGGCTTCGCCCGCGTACGGCGCTTTGCGCCGGGCCTGCGGCCCCTGCCTTCCTTTCTACACTGTCTTTTTGTATCCCCCGCCGCCTTACAGTTCCACCAGGATCGGCACCACATTTTTGCCGTCCAGGTTCAATTCAATATAGCTCGGGTGCCCCTCCATCGGTTGGCGCAAACTTCCGGGATTGAGAAAATACCGTCCCTGCCGATATTCCACTTTCGCCAGGTGGGTGTGCCCGTACAGCACAATATCGCAGTTTTCTGCGGCCGCCTTTTTTTCCAGCAGGGCGGTGCCGGCCGTTTTCACCCCGTACAGGTGCCCATGGGTAAAGAAAATGCGGTGTCCCCCCAGTTCCACTATCCGTTCCTCCGGCCAGTCGCTTCCCCAGTCGCAGTTGCCCCGCACCGGGTAAAAGGGAATTTGCGGATAAATATCATGCAGGTCGCTCCACTCCTCGGCACCATCGCCCAAAAAGATGACCGCCGCCGCTTCCGGCTGCTGCTCCAACACCTGCTCCGCCGCCGCAAACGCTCCATGGCTGTCGCTGCAAATGGTGACCTTCATCTGGCGGGAACCCCCTTTTTACCTGCTGCATATAGATGGAAGGAGCGGCAGAGCGCCCGCTTTTCCACCTTCTAATCAAAGGTATTTTATCATATCTTTAATCAAAAAGGAACAGGAGGAATGAAGAAATGGCCGATACTCCGCATTATACTCCCGAACAACTTTCCATCCTGCTGCGCATTGCAGCGGGCAAATTGGGGCGCGACCCCGTTAAGCTGCAGGAGGAGCTGCAAAATGGCCAGCTGGATGGCCTGCTGCAATCCCTGGGTGCCGACCGTGAAAAGGTCAGTTCCCTGCTTTCGGATCGGGAAAACCTTTCCCAGCTTCTTCAGTCGGAGCAGGTGCGTACCTTGCTGCAGCAGTTGTTGGCCGGTCAGGCACCTCCCCGCCCGTAACCCCGCTATCCGCACCGGCATTGCCCTGTAAGTCACTTACTACCTATCGGAGGGATCACCATGGAGGATCTGAGCGCCCGGCTGGAACAGCTTCTTTCCGATCCGCAGGCGCTTTCTCAGCTGGGGGAACTTGCCGCCGGACTGGGCCTTGGCCAAAGCGCCGCCCCTGCGCCAAACCCGGGCAGCGAGGCCGGCCCCGCCCCGGATCTCTCCGCACTCCTGGGAATGCTGGGCGGGGCCGGCGGGAGCAGTTTCCCCGCTTTGGATCCGGCTTTGCTGGGCCGCATTGCGCAGGTTGTTTCTTCCCTCTCTGCCCCCGATCGCGATACCCAGCTTCTGATGGCACTGCAGCCTTTCTGCGGGGAACACCGCCGCAAAAAAGTGGAGGAAGCCGCCCAACTGCTGCGGATTATCCGCCTGCTTCCCCTGCTGGAGGATAAGCCCCCGGTCGGTTCTTAGTGGTTGCCGGAACATTTTGGCCTGCCGCCCATCACTTTTCCCATAGGGAGGGAGATTTATGCCGCAATGGAAACCGGAAGATGAGGCGCTTTTTGCCGAACTTTGCCGGCGCGCCGAGCAGCAGTCCCGGGCGGCCGCGCTCCGCGCGGCCCCGGCGCCGTCGCCCCCGC
>DMMB01000031.1 GCA_003453215.1 Oscillospiraceae bacterium
GGCGGAGCCGGGCGGTTCCCGCTGCGGCCGGAGCGGCTGCTTTGCGGGGGACGAACCGGCGGGGCGCTTTGGCGTTCTTCGATGGTATAAACCTGATCCAGCACCAGCTTGGTGTCATCTTCCTCCCGCAGCGAAACCCGGCCGCGGAAGAAATAGGGCTGGCCGACCTGCAGTTTTTGGCTTACTTCGGTATAGGTGCGGGAAAAGGCCATTACCTCCATGCTGCCGGTCATATCCTCCACCGTTAGCATGGCCAGAATATCGCCCCGTTTGGTGGTACGCATTTTTTTATCGGCCAGAATACCGAAAATATCGACCCAGGCATTATCGTAGGGGGCATTGGTTTCGGCACTTTGCAGCCGGCCAATGCGTACGGCCTGGTAGCGATCGTAAAGGGGCAGGTATTGGCTCATGGGGTGGCCGGAAAGATACATTCCCGTGACCTCTTTTTCATAGGCCAGCAGTTCGGAATGCGGGAATTCCTCGCAGGGGGAAAGCTGGTAATCGGCGGTGGCGCCGCCTTCTCCAAAGAGGGAAAGCTGGCCGCCGGAAAGATAGCGGCTTTCTTCGGCAATGGCTTCCGAAAGTGACGCATAGTTTTCCAGCATCTCCCGGCGGTTGGCACCCAGATGATCCAAAGCGCCGCATTTGATGAGACTTTCCACTCCGCGGCGGTTAAGGTCTCCTTCCGAAGTGCGGCGGCAGAACTCCACAAAATCGGTAAACGGGCCGTTCTGTTCCCGCTCTTTCAGAATATCTTCGATGACGCTGCGGCCCATATTCTTGATGGCCAAAAGGCCGAACCGAATGCCCTCCGGCGTGACGGTAAAAACCATATCGCTCTGGTTGATATCCGGCGGCAATACCGGGATTTCCAGGCGGGCGCATTCTTCGATATATTCCATGAGCTTCGCGGTGGAATCGAGAACGCTGGTCATCAAAGCCGCCATGTATTCCCGGGGGTAGTGCCGCTTGAGATAGGCCGTCTGATAGGCCACGACTGCGTAGCAGGCCGCGTGGGATTTATTGAAAGCATAGGCCGCAAAGCTGCTCATTTCATCGAAGATGCTATTGGCCACTGCCTCCGAAATACCGTTCTGGGCGCAGCCGGCAATAAAATGCCCGCGTTCCTTTTCCATGACATCGGCTTTTTTCTTGCTCATGGCGCGGCGCACCAGATCGGCCTGGCCATAGCTGTAACCGGCCAGCTCGCGGCAGATCTGCATGACCTGCTCCTGATAGACGATGCAGCCGTAGGTGACGCCGAGGATTGGCTCCAGCAGCGGCGTTTTGTACCGAACCTCCGAAGGATTCTGCTTGTTGCGGCAATACTGCGGAATGGAATCCATGGGGCCGGGGCGGTACAGCGAAATGGCGGCGGTGAGATCTTCGATAGACTGGGGGCGCAGCTGGGTCAGCATCTGGCGCATCCCGCCCGATTCCAGCTGGAATACGCCGGAGGAATCGCCCCGGGAGATCATCTCGTAAACGGCGGGATCATTATCGGGGAGTTTGTCCATCGAAAAATCCGGTTCCCGGCGGCGGATCATCCGTTCGGCATCGGCAATGACGGTGAGGTTGCGCAGGCCCAAAAAATCCATTTTCAGCAGGCCCAGTTCTTCCAATGTGGTCATGGTAAACTGGGTGACCACCGATTCATCGTTTTTGGCCAGCGGCACATAGCTATCGACGGTATCCCGGGTGATGACCACACCGGCGGCATGGGTGGAGGCGTGGCGGGGAAAACCCTCCACCTTTTTAGCAGTTTCAATGAGTTCCGCTACCTGGGGATCGTTCTGGCACATGGCGCGCAATTCACTGTTGGCCTCCAGCGCCTTATCGATGGTCATATGCAGTTCATTGGGAATGAGCTTGGCCACCGCATCGACCTGCGGGTAAGCCAACCCCATGGCCCGCCCTACATCGCGGACTGCGCCGCGCGCCAGCATGGTGCCAAAGGTAACGATCTGCGCCACATGGTCGGCGCCATATTTGTGCACCACATAGTCGATAACCTCCGGACGGCGTTCATAGCAGAAATCAACATCGAAATCCGGCATGGAAACACGTTCCGGATTGAGGAAGCGCTCGAACAGAAGGTTATATTTCATCGGATCGATATTGGTGATGCCGATGCAGTAGGCAGCCAGACTGCCCGCGCCGGAGCCGCGCCCCGGCCCCACCGGAATGCCATGGCTTTTGGCATAGTGGATAAAATCGTGGACGATGAGGTAGTACTCCACATAGCCCATGCGGCTGATAGTGGAAAGCTCATATTCCAGCCGGTCGCGGTATTCCTGGGGAGGGTTTTCGCCATAGTGGCGCAGAAGGCCCTCGTGGCACATCCGGCGGAAGTAGCTTTCGTTATCTTCCCCATTGGGAGCATTGAACAAAGGCAGCTTGGTGTGGCCGAACTCAAATTCGACATTGCACTGCTCGGCAATCTTGACGGTATTCTGGATGGCTTCCGGCACATTACGGAACAACTCCGCCATCTCATCGCCGCTTTTGACGTAAAATTCCTGCGTGGGGAATTCCAGCGTCTGCTCATCATTGACGGTGTGGCCGGTTTGGATGCAGGTGAGCAAAAACTGCATCCGGCTATCCTCTTTTTCGAGGTAATGGGCGTCATTGGTGGCTACCAGCCCCACGCCCAGCTCCTTGGCCAAGCGAATGAGATCCGGCAGGATCCGCTGCTGTTCTTCGATGCCATGGTTCTGCAGTTCGATGTAGTAATTTTCCGGGCCGAAGAGATCGCGGTACCAGGTGGCCGCCTCCCGGGCTTTTTCGTAATCTCCGGCTTCCAACGCCCGGGGGACTTCCCCCGCCAGACACGCGGAAAGGCAGATGAGACCCTCGTGGTGCTCCTGCAGCAGCTCGCGGTCGATGCGGGGCTTATTGTAAAAGCCCTCGGTGAAGCCGCGGGAAACCATGTAGATGAGGTTGCGGTAACCCACCTCATTTTTGCACAGCAGAATGAGGTGATACGGCGAAGAATCCAGCCGGTACACTTTATCAAAGCGGGTGCGGGGGGCCACATAGACCTCGCAGCCGATGATGGGGCGAATGCCCTCTTTTTTGCATTCTTTGTAAAAATCGATGACGCCATACATGACACCGTGATCGGTAATGGCAATGGAGGACTGCCCCAGCGCCTTGGCGCGCTGAACCAGCCCCTTGATGCGGCAGGCGCCATCGAGGAGGCTGTATTCGCTGTGGATATGCAGATGGACAAAATCGGTCATGGGGTGCCTCCTTGGGGGAATTTAAAGGGAAATCACTGTTGGGGAGAATAGAACGTCATGTCCGTACCGGTATCCTGCACCAAAGTGCCGGCCGGGGCCTGTACAATGCGGAACGCGCAGTAAAAATCGCCGGCCGCGCCGCTGATATTGATGAGCTGCCAAAGCCAGGCCGTCCAGCGCCATGCCGAGGGCAGCCGGGGCAGCAGTAGGGCAAAAACGATGCCCCAAATGACCACCGGCGCCAACGCAATGACAAAATAGGCCAACCGGGAAAAATAAGCATAGCTGCCGGCGTAGGCATAGGCCACCTTAAAGCCATAGTGTACCCGGGCCCCACAGGCTTTCATCACAAGGCCATGGGTTAGTTCGTGCAGGGAGATATAAGCCAGGGTGCCCAGAATGAAAACAAGAAAGCGGAGAAAAAACAACCCAAAGCCATCGGAAGATTCCGGGGACCAGCCCCATAGGAACGGCAAAATAACCAGCAGAACCGCCAGCCCTATGCTGATGCCATTGACAATGTAAAACTGTTTTTTGTTATTCAAAAGATCAAGGGTAGCATAGGCAGCATAGCCCGGGGGTAAAGCAGAATAGCTTTTCATAAGATCAGTCCTTTCGGGCGGCAAGTTCCTGTATTTTTTCCAGCCGGTGATTGACGCCGGAACGGGAAAGCGGCGGGGAAAGCTTTTCCCCCAGTTCCCGCAGGGAATCAAAGGGATTTTGCAGGCGAAGTTCTGCCAGCGCCCTCAGTTCTTCCGGTAAAGACTCCAGCCCGACCGCCTGAATGGCGGCAATCTGCTGCTGCGCGGCCCCCGCTACTTTATCCATATTGGCGGTATCGCAATTACTGGCGCGGTTGGCTGCATTGCGGCGCTCCTTGAGGATTTTGGCATTCATAATCTCCATGGAGGTAAGCGGGCAGCCCATAAAGGTAAGCAGATCCTCAATCTGGGTGCTATCGTGCAGGTAGACGATGGTTTGCCCCCGGCGCTGGGTCAGCAGCGGGGTAAAACCGACATCCTGCAGCAGCGCCACAAACATCATCAGCAGTTCTTCCCGCGGGATGGCAAATTCCAGATGGTACTTTACTTCCGGATCGGAGAGGGTGCCGCAGGCCAAAAACACCCCGCCCACAAAGGCGCCGGCGCCCTCATCGCCGCCCAGCAGTTCAAAGGTGACACCTTCCGGGTAAAGCATGGCAAAATGATTGTACAGATCGATGCGGTCTGCCATATCATCCACCGTCACGCGGTAGGCCATCTGCCCGGTGGAAAGCTTTTCTTCCCGCAGGGTCACAGTGCCCGCCATGGGCTTTACGCTTTGCACCAGCTGGGAATAATACTGGGCCGCGCGGCGTTCCCGGGTCAGCATCTGCATTTTGGGCACCGAAAACTCGCGGGAAAAGACCATCAGCCCAAAGGACTGCTGGTTAGGAAAGTGCTGACGCACTGCTTTATTGGAAAGGATTTCATCCTTGGCGGCTGTAGTAAAGGAGGGCATGGTGTTATTTCTCCGGTGATGGGGTGAATTGGTATACCTGGGGTGCTGGAAAAGGGGCCGGGGACGGGCGCAGCCCGTTCCGGCAAAGCCGGAACCT
>DMMB01000078.1:0-739 GCA_003453215.1 Oscillospiraceae bacterium
GGCTGGAACCAGTGGGTAAAGTGGGTTACGCCATGATCCAGTGCCCAGGCCTTCATCACATTGGCGATGACATCGGCTACGGCAGCGTCCAGCGGTTCCCCACTGGCTATGATCTGCCGCAGACGGCGGTAGGTATCGTGGGGCAGGCGCTTTTGCTGCACCGTGTCATTAAAGACAAGGCTGCCGAACAGTTCCGGAATATTGCTCATCCAAAGTCACTCCCTTGCGGCGGAAAGGCTGCGCCTTCCCCCCAAAAAATATGTTACCAATTTTATCACGCTGCATCGGTGAAGTCAATGTAATTTTCCGCTAAATCAAGGGCTTTTTGCGGCTTCTGTTTTGGCGGGGGAGAGCGCCGGATTTCCCCTTGGCGTTCGGGGAAGAAACGAGCGGTTCTCCGGGCGGTTTATTCCCCGTTCGGGGGCCGTTATGGTTCGGCCGTCGGTTGTTTTTTCATCGCCAGCAGCAGTTCCATCGCCCGGCGGTACCCGGTAAAGCCCAGTCCCACTACGCTGCCCATGGCGGCCATGGCCACGTAGCTGCGGTGCCGGAATTCTTCCCGGCGGCTGGGGTCGGTAAGGTGTACTTCGATGACCGGCAGCGAGACCGCCAGCAGGGCATCCATCAGGGCAATGCTGGTGTGGGTGTAGCCCCCGGCATTAATGATAATGCCATCGGCTTTTTCAAAATAGGCGCGGTGCACCTCATCAATGAGCGCGCCCTCGTGATTGGACTGGAA
>DMMB01000078.1:932-1219 GCA_003453215.1 Oscillospiraceae bacterium
GCGCCCTCGTGATTGGACTGGAATACTTCAATGGTGATGCCCAGTTCCTGCGCTTGCCGGTGCAGGTAATTTTCCAGGTCGGCATAGCTTTCTTTTCCGTAAATCCGCGGTTCCCGGATGCCCAGCATATCCAGGTTCGGTCCATTCAAAATAAACAGCTTCATACTTTTCCCCCATTCGGTAAGTTTATGTGGAAAACCGGGCCGGCATTTCGGTGCGGTCTATCCTTGCGGCAAAAGCCGGGAAAGGCGCCCGCAGGGCCGGCGGCGCAGCCGCCGTAGGGGCGG
>DMMB01000078.1:1435-3923 GCA_003453215.1 Oscillospiraceae bacterium
GCGCCCTATGGCACCGGCTCTCCCTTTACAGCCAGTAGAATTTTTGTACAGCAGCCTCGGCCGCGGCTTTTGGCAGCTTGTCATTTTCAATGGCAAAATCCGCTGCTGACCGGTAGAGAGGCTCCCGCTGCCGGTACAGTTCTGGCAGATCGATGGAAAGCGGCCGCCCCTCGGTGGGGAGCAGTTCCAATGGCCGCTGCAGCCAGCACAGCAGGCCGTTTTCCCGCAGGGCCGCTCTGTTTTCTTCCCGCAGGATAGACCCCCCGCCGGCCGCAATGACACAGCCGGTTCGGGGCGCTATTTTCCGGATCATTGCTTCCTCCCGTTCCCGGAAGTAGAGCTCTCCATGGGTCAGCAGCTCCTCCTCCGGGGAAATGCCGTATTCCAGCAGGTACTCTTCGTCGCAGTCCAGGAATTCCCGCCCCATTCTTTGGGCAGTCAGCCGCCCGATGGTGGTTTTTCCGCTGCCCGGCATCCCGATGAATACCAGATTTCGCCGTTCGGTCAGCAGTTCCCGGTAAACCTGCAGCACCGTTTCTTCGCCCGGTACCGCCGCGCCAAAGGCGTACTCTGCAGCGGCGGCCTGGGCCGTCAGCATCAGCAGGCCGTTGCACGCGGGGATGCCAAGTTCCGCCGCCTGTAGGCACAGCCGGGTCCGCAAGGGATTGTAGATGACATCCGCCACCCCTTTGCAATGCGGAAACTGCCGCAGATCCAGTGGGGCTGCGCCGCTTTGGGGCATCATGCCCACCGGGGTGGTATTGATGAGGTAAAATGCCCTTTTCCCAAAGCGCTCGGCCAGGTTTTCATAGTTCAGCGCCCCGGTGCGGCTTACGGTGGCAATTTCGGAAGCGCGCATCTCTTCTGCCACGGCTTTGGCCGTATGGCCGGTGCCGCCGCTGCCCAGGATCACGACCGTTTGGCCGGCCAGCTCCCAACCGTTCTGCCGCAGCAGGAACAGCAGCCCCGCAAAATCGGTGTTATCACCGGTCAGGGAACCATCGGTCTCTTTTTGGAGCAGATTAACGCCGCCGCAGCGCTGGGCTGCCGGGGTGAGCCGGGTACAGTACGGCAGCGCCCGCTGCTTATAGGGAATGGTTACATTGACCGCAGCAAAATCTTTGGCAGCCATAAAAGCGTCCCATTCCGTTTCCGGCAGGGGGTGAAGTTCATAGTTGATCCTGGCCAGCCGCCGGTGCAGCTGCGGCGATATGCTGTGGCCCAGCGGCCAGCCGATGAGTCCGTATTGCATGGCGTTTCTCCTTTTAGCGGCTTATGTTTCTGCAGGGGGCCGAATTTTCCCCACGCACCAAATTTCTTTTCTATTCTGCGGGGGCTGCCCCGCAGCGGGATTTACAGCCCGGCCTGCAGCAGCTGCAGCAGCTCGGGCTTTGTCATTTTCTGCAGGCGGCAGTCCCCTATGGCGTACGGCAACACCGCCGTCAGTTCTTCACCCAGCCGCTTTTTATCACTCCACAGGTAGGGCAGCAGGTCCTCCGGCCGGCAGCAGTAGTGCAGCGGCAGGCCGCACTGCTGCAGCGCGGCTTCGATTGGCCCGGCAGCGGTGCACCAGCCCTGGGCGGCCCCAGCCCGGGCCATGGCTGCCAGCCCAATGGCCACCGCCTGCCCGTGGCTTAGGGCATAGTGGCTGTGCCGTTCCACCGCATGGCCTATGGTGTGCCCCAGGTTTAGGAACAGCCGTCCCCCGGCGTCATTTTCCTCCTGGGCAACCACCTGGGCTTTGTAGGCGGCGCACCCGGTCAGAATGGCAGGGTAATCCGGCTGGGCGGCGGAAACCAGCGACCACAGCTCTCCCCCGGCCAGAACACCGGTTTTTATGGCTTCGGCCATGCCATCGGCCAGCGCCGCGCGGGAAAGGGTACCAAGGCAGTTGGGATCGATGATGACGGCATTCGGCTGCCGGATGACCCCGGCCAGATTTTTCCCGGCGGGCAGATCTACGGCCGTTTTGCCGCCGATAGCGGCATCTACGCCGGCCAGCAGGGTGGTGGCAAAGTAGACCACATCCATTCCCCGGTGATAGAGGGCGGCGGCCAAACCGCCGACATCACAGGCGGAACCGCCCCCCAGAACCAGGAGAAGATCGCCACGGGTGATGCCGGCTTCGGCCAGTTGTTCCAGCAGCCCGCCCAGTACTGTCCAGTTTTTCCCGGCTTCCCCGGCGGGCAGCATAAGGCAGAACGGCCGGTACCCGGCTTTTTCCAGCGCGGCGGCCAGCACCGTACCATACAGCGGAAAAACGGTATCATCGCTGAGAAGGACAACCCGGCAGGGCGGGTGCAGCGGCAGCAGAAATTCGGCAATCCGCCCCAATGCCCCGGCTTCGATGATTACGGGGTAGGATTTTGTGGTTTTGACGTGAATGGTCGGCATGGTTTTACGCCTTTCTGTTCAGGGATTTATTTTGCGAAAGAGGAATAACGGGAGGGCCTTTGTGCAGCCGGTTCTTCCGGCCCGCAGGGCCGGC
>DMMB01000078.1:4131-6030 GCA_003453215.1 Oscillospiraceae bacterium
CGGCAGGGCTACGCCCTGCCGAAACCGTCCTTTCGGACGGTTTGCCCTGCGGGCCGTCCCCGGCGATCGGCTTAGTTTTTCCCCATTTCCTGCTGATCCAGCAGCACCCGCAGCAGACCATCCTTAGCGGAGGCAACCAGCAGCCCCAGGGCGTGGGTTACCGCCTGCCAGGTTTCTTCATCCATGTTTTTGGCCGATTTTAAAATGCTGGTGGCGCTGGCAAACCAGTTTTCGTTCATCTGCCGCAGGGTACGGGCATTGGTTTGCCGCATCACCTCATAGATGGCATCGACAAACTGTTCCCGCTGGGCGGGGGTCATTTTGGCCAGCCAGGCCTTCAGGGTATAATCGACAAAGCGGCTGCTGTTATCTACGGTATCCAGGTAGTGGAACGTTTTTTGCTGCACTTCCCAGGAGTAGGTATCGTGCTGCTGCAAAAAGGTTTGCTCGCTGTGGACGATGATGTATTTTTCCTCGTGGCCCAGCAGCATACCCACCACCGAAGACTGCGGGACAAAGGTTTTGATTTTTTCACAGATGCGCTGATAACCGGGTTCGGCCAGCACCTTGCCATCAAAACCCGGTCCATCGTAATTGTAAATGGCTTCGATGCGGTTCTGCACCGCTTCCCCGCAAAAAGCCGCGGCATAAACGGCAAAGTTGCCGCCCTTGGAGTGCCCGCAGACAGTCAGCCGGCCGGGAAACCGACGGGCGGCCTTCTGCAGGTAATCCACTGCCAAAAGCTGCCCCGGCACCGGGCAGACAAAACCCATATTGAAGTCCTCTTTCCAGCCGATGAGGGTATTATCGGTGCCGCGGTAAATGATGGCGGTGTGCTCCGGTTCCAGCTTTATGGTGATGGCGGAAAACTGGGTTTGGCTTTCGGCATCCAGCCGGTCGGCGTAGGCGGTCAGCTCCATGCCCTGATAGCGGCGGCTATGGAGCAGCGCCCGCAGCAGATCGGTATCCCCGCGCCGCCGGACAGCGGTTTCAATATCTGGCAGGGCCAGCAGGGAGCGGCAGACCTGCTCTACCGTAACGGGGGTCAGGCTGTCCCGTTCCAGAACCCGATCGAAGGGCACATAGCTGAGCCGGGCCAAAATGACGCCGTCCACTTCGTTCAGGGGATCGGCGGCCAGAGAAAGATCACCCCGCCACTGCAGGTAATCGAACAATGTAGTCATCGGCCAAAAGCACCTCGCTTTCTTCTGCCATTATAATATGCCGGACACGGCGGTGCAAGAAAAGTTATATTTTGTTTTCAAGGTACGGCAAGAGGGAGCGCGTTTGGGCTTTGCATTTATAAAAAGTCCTTTCACTAATACGGGCAAAAAGCCCCTTTTTTGCAGTAAAAAGGTACATAGTACACAAATATTAAGGGAAAGTTTACGAAAATAGAAAATTTTATACGCCAGCCGGCGTGGGAAGGTCTTTTTCGTAGCACAATCTCTACGCTTGCCAGCGGGGCCCTACTTTTCTATGAAGAAAAGTAGGCAAAAGTCATTTAGGGCTGCGCCCTAAAAACCCGCAACGCTTGGCTGCGCTGGATACGAATATTGATTTTCTGCTGTCGCAGAAAATCAAATCCGTACGGCACGCAGATGCGCTCCAGAGGTAGCCTGCGGCGGCTCGTCGGGCGCAACCTCAGCTTCAATCGGACTGCCCCATCGCTATGCTATGGGCAGTCCTCTCCGCTGCGGTGCGCCCTCCTCTCCCCACAAGGTCTTGCAACCTTGCGGGGACCCCCATAGCCCCCGCGCTGGAGCGCGGAAGGGCGAACCACCACCCCTGTCCCCGCCTCAAAGGCGGGGAACTAAGGTAAAAGTAAGCAAATACTTTTGGGTCAGCAACCCTTCATGCTGCAAACCCTTGCTGTCGAGACGAAAAAGCAGGATCAGC
>DMMB01000078.1:6271-9617 GCA_003453215.1 Oscillospiraceae bacterium
AATGCGCCTGCGGCACCCTATAAACACCGTTTAGCACACCTTCGGGAAGCCGTCCTTTGGCTTTCCGAGCGGGCGTTCCGGTGCGTGGGTTTTTAGGGCATAGCCCTAAACCGCTTTTGGGCACTTTTGGCGGAACAAAAGTGCCCCCTCGCCGGGTAGGCGTACAAATCAAAACCTTTCGTAAGGCTTTGCGGCGCCGTAAGGCGAGATGAAATAATGTTTCAAAAAAGTTCCCCAAAGCTGAACAATCTGTGAAAACCGCCCCCTTTTCCTTGACAGCGGGCCCTGTTAACCGCTATACTTTGGAAAGACCAAAACCGGAAAGGAGGGTGCAGCCCCTTGCGCAAGTTAATTATTGTAGTGGCTTCCATGCTGGTGGTGGTGCTGTTTATTCTGCAGGGCTTCCAACAGACGCACCCGCTGCCGGAGCCGGAAAACACCCGTCAGGCCGCTGCCACCGGTGAAGGGGTGGAGGACGCGATGGACGCCATCTACTTTGATGTTTCCATTATGGGGGTGCAGCAGGCCACCGCCGAGAGCCTGGAATCGGACTTTGGCGTGGAGACCTCCTGCCTTTCTGCCGTTTATGGCCGCTATACCGATGGCCGCTTCGGCATTGCCGATGTGATTATGGTGGTGCCCAAGCCCGGCGAAGAATCCGCTGCCCGCGATTTGCTGGTCACCATCCGCACCAGCCGGGCCGGCCTGTTTGCCAATTACGATATTTACGGCGCCAGTGAACTGGCCGAAAATGGTGTCATCTATACGCTGGGCGATTATTACGTTCTGCTGATGATTAATGACACCGACCATGTGCGGGATTTGCTGGAACAATACATCCCGGTGTGAAAGAATTTTGCAAAGCGTTTGGTCCCTGCTTCGGCGGGGACTTTTCCTTTTGGCGAAAGCGGCGGCTTTGGTGCATACTTTTCTTTGCATTCGACGGAAAAACCTGCTATAATAAGCTTGGAGAATTGTATTTTTCTTCCGGCCCGGCGGCCCTGTGGCAACAGCCGAGTCCTGTGATATTCCTGCCGAACTTCCAAAGGAGGTATTCTGATGCAAAAACTGATTATTGCCATCGTTTCCAATGAAGACAGTACCGCGGCTTCCCGCGCCCTGACCAAAGGCGGTTTTTCGGTGACGCGGCTGGCCACCACCGGCGGCTTTTTGCTTTCCGGCAATACCACCATGCTGGTGGGCACCGATGCCGAACGGGTGGATGAGGCCATTCATATCATCGGCGAAAACAGCTGCAAGCGCAATAAAATGGTTTCCGGCAATACATCCTTTAATGCCGGGATGTATTCCGGCGTGCCGGTACAGGTTACGGTGGGCGGTGCGACCATCTTTGTAATTGATGTAGAGCGGTATGAAAAACTCTGAGCCGCTGCGCGGCTTTACCGGCAGCCGACGCTATACCCTTACGGTTACGCCGCCACTGCCGCAGCCGGTTATGACGGCCCTGGCAGCCGGTCGGCTGACCCATGCCCTGTGTCTGGAAGCCCCCAGCCCGGCCCTGCTGCGGGATACGGCCCTGGCCCTGGCGGGGGCATTGCTGTGCCGGCAGGGGGGCAGCAGTATGTGCGGGGAGTGCCCGGCCTGCCGTAAGGTACTGGTGGGGGAACACCCCGATTTGCTGCTGTACGACCCCGACGAAGAGAAAGACATTTATAAAAAAGAAAGCCTGCGGCGGCTGCGGGCGGAGCTGTACCGCACCCCGGTGGAGGCCCCCCGCAAGGTGGCCATTCTGCAGCTGGCGGAGCGGATTACCGCAGAGGGACAGAACCTGCTGCTGAAAATTATAGAAGAGCCGCCGGAGGATACGTTTTTTGTTTTTACCGCCCAGAACCGTTACCGGCTGCTGCCGACGGTGCTGAGCCGCGTCACCTGCTATTCCCTGCCGCCTGCCGCCCCGGAAGACTGCCGGCGGCGGATGAAAGAACTGGTTCCGACGGCCAGCGAGGAAGAGCTGGACCGGGCGCTGCTGCGCTGCGGGGGCAGCCCGGAAACGGGCGCGGCCCTGATGAAAGACCCGGCCATTCAAAAGCGGTATGCGGCGGCCGAAGAAATGCTGGCCGGACTGGCGATGACCAACAGCTACCGGGTGCTGGCCGCGGCTGCCCCACTGGAAAAAGACCGGGCGGGCTATACAGCCCTGCTGGAAACGCTGGCGGAATTGCTGGCCAATCCGGCTCTGCGGGAAATCTATAATTTGCCGGCCCGGACGGCGGCGCGCTGCCGGGCGGAAATTGCCCCGCTGCTGCAGATGTGTGAGCGAAACGCCCACCTGCCGCTGGTGACGGCCCTGCTGACGGAGCGGTGCAGGAGATAAAACATAAAAGTTTTCGATCAAGCCTTTTTCAAAAGGCTTGCGAAATCCAAAGGCAGCGCCTTTGGGCGGTCGCAGCAGCGGCCGAAACGCTCTTATCCGGAGGGCACTCCGCAGGGGGTGAATGTCGGGGATGACCCGGCGTGGTCATTCCCGGCAGAGGGGGCAACCTGCAAGGGAGGGCGCCCCCTAACCCCCGGTAACTAAAAGTTATCCTTTTGCTGAATAAGCGAAAATGTCAAGTTTGCGGTCGTCTATCGGCGGCGCTCCTATTCCTTGCCCCTCAGAGGAGGGAAACTATGGGAGAAGTAAAGCAAATATTTTTACATTTGTGTTTTGATACGAAAAATACACATGATATGTGAGAAATAAAGGAGTACCATTTATATGGCAGAAATTATCGGCGTCCGATTTAAGGAAGTCGGCAAAATTTATTACTTTGACCCCAATGGCGGCAGTTACCGCGTGGGCCAGCCGGTGGTGGTGGAAACCTCCCGCGGAACCGAATGCGGGACAGTGGCCATCGCCAACCGGGAAGTGGACCAGAGCAAGGTGGTAAAACCGCTGAAGAAGGTAACGCGCCCCGCCACGCAGGAGGATTTGCGCCGGGTGGAGGAAAACCGCAAAAAAGAAGAAAAAGCTTTCCGCATTGCACAGGAAAAGATAGCCCTGTGCAAGCTGGAAATGAAGCTGGTAGAGGTGGAATATGCCTTTGACGGCAGCAAGATTTTATTCTACTTTACCGCCGATGGCCGGGTGGATTTCCGCGAACTGGTAAAAGAACTGGCCAGTGTGTTCCGTACCCGCATCGAGCTGCGGCAGATTGGCGTGCGGGATGAGGCCAAAATGCTGGGCGGCCTTGGCATCTGTGGCCGGCCGTTCTGCTGCGCCAGTTTTCTCGGCGAATTCCAGCCTGTTTCCATCAAGATGGCCAAGGAGCAGGGGCTTTCCCTGAACCCCACCAAGATAAGCGGGGCCTGCGGCCGGCTGATGTGCTGCCTGAAATACGAGCAG
>DMMB01000078.1:9830-10349 GCA_003453215.1 Oscillospiraceae bacterium
TGCTGCCTGAAATACGAGCAGGACGCCTATGAGGATCTGCTGCGTTCTACCCCCAAGGTGGGCGCGATTGTGCAGACCGCCGAGGGCCGCGGCCGTGTGACCGAGGTGAACCTGCTGACCGGCGAACTGAAAGTTCACCTGGACCGGGCGGAAGAGGGCGCGGTAACGCCGTTCCACAAAACGCAGGTGAAAACGCTGCGCGATGGCCGCATTGCGGTGGAAAAAGCCGAAGCCGACGAGCTGAAAGGCCTGGAAGGCTGAAAAATACCCCATGTCCCTGCCGCAAGGCGGGGACTTGCTTTTCGGAAAAAGCGGGGACGACAATGGGTCGCGGTGAGAGGGTGCGGGAGATAGATTTGCCGGAAGCAGGGGAAATAAACTAAAAAGTGTTTGTCCACCCGCACCATAGTTCCCCTCCTTTGAGGGGCAAGGAATTGGAGCGCCGCCGGTGGCGGAAACAGCGACAATTCCTTGGGGAGCGACAGGAGCAATGCGAGCGAGCAAGCGAAGCAGTGCGAC